>CAZKGS010000005.1:0-6187 GCA_964552105.1 uncultured Syntrophaceae bacterium | reverse complement strand
TCCTGATCTCCTAAGGTAATACCAACAACAATACGTTTAAAGCGGTACATGATTTTCTCCTTTCCTGTTTTATGGTTCCTGCTAAAAATGTGAACATTTATGGTTAAACATTTTCCCAAGAAAGTAAAAGATGGATAGCGAAGGTCTTTGATGATCAATTCGCGTATTCAGAACGGTCAGAAAACTTTATTAATACGTATTTTGGAATAAATCCTACCAGTGGTGAAAATGAAAGGAAATATAAATTTTCTTTATAAATATGAGCAAGTATTTTTTCTAATACAACTGTGACACGAAAGGATTAACATGAAATAATGTGATGTTTTGAACTGGCTATCACGGTTTTCTAAAATGATACCGTTGTCAAATAATTGGCGACAGGATTATTCCGGTATTGCGAAAGATCCTTTTTCTAACAGCATAAATCTAACACTTCTCTGCTATTGAACAGTTTTAAAGAGCAAGTTTTATACATTATGACCAAAAAAAGAGGTGCCGTCAATAAAATATTTTAGTGGTAACATGCCACGTAGACATACACTAAAATAATTTAGAGAGAAACATTCAGGAAACAATTTCCCCGTCTTAACGATACATTGGACAAGTGAAACATTGTTATTTAACCGAGTACTCCTTATTTAAAAAAATCAGGAATCGTTTCAAAACATCAAATTGACACTGATCTACCTCAACACCATCGACAACTTCTTTCACCAGTCCTGTCTTGTATGCATAGTATCCATTTTCATCGTCCAGAATATCATTAAGTAAACGGTCGACTTCTTCGTTGCCTAAACCCGTAAGTTTGATGTCTTGTAATATTAAAAGATAATCATGAATGTTAAATAAATTCTCTTGCCCGAAAAGCTCGTAATATTGAAATATGCGTTTTGACTCTTTGCAAAACTCAATACCTTCAGATTTTATAAACTTTTCGACAATGTTTCGTCTTGATTCTTTACTCAATTAAAATTTCCCTTGCTTATTTTTTCATATAAATATGGTCAGTTTAATAACCAGTATCTTTTATTATAATTATATATCTTTTCTAACGAATAACGCTAATATATTATGATTAATTTAAGCCTGTTCAATAATTAAGATTCGGCACAGGGCTGATCTTTCCGGTTTTGATATAATCGAAGATAATATCCTGCGTGAGGACAATATCATGTTCTATAGCATGGATTGTGACATTATCAATACCTTTATAAAAGTCGCTCATTCCCATATTGAAGGTATTATGTGATGGTTGCACATCGTAAGTTACAAACCGATAAAGATCATTCTTTTTTCAAAAAGCGGCAAATGTTCCAAAAGCTCCCTCCAAAAAATCGGGTTGACACAAACGTGTAACTCACCTATACTCCACCGGTTTAAAAACGGAACCGTACAGTAAAATCCCATTTCGAAAACATCTTAATTTTAATAAAAAAGGTAGTTACATATGCCCGCACGAAAAGATATTAAAAAAATAATGATTATAGGATCCGGCCCTATTGTTATTGGTCAGGCTTGCGAATTTGATTATTCCGGCACGCAGGCATGCAAGGCTCTTAAAAATCTTGGATATGAAGTCATCCTCGTTAATTCAAATCCGGCTACTATTATGACCGATCCCGGCATGGCTGACTCGACTTATATTGAACCACTCAATTTCCAGTCTTTGAAGGAAATTATAAAAAAGGAACATCCTGATGCAATCCTTCCCAACCTGGGCGGTCAGACCGGCCTTAACTTGACGTCCGAACTTTACGGAGCCGGAGTTCTCGATGAATACGGTGTTAAGGTTATCGGAGTGAATGTAGATGCCATTGAGCGCGGTGAAGATCGAATTGCATTTAAAGAAAGCATGGATCGGCTCGGTATCGAAATGCCACGGAGTGAGCCAGCATACAGTGTCGAGGAGGCTGAAAGAATAGCCGAAGAACTCGGTTATCCTGTTGTCATCAGACCCGCATACACAATGGGAGGAACGGGAGGAGGCCTTGTCTATAATAAGGAAGAACTCCATACAATTGCCAGCCGTGGAATATCTGCCAGTCTCATCGGACAGATATTGATTGAAGAATCTGTTCTGGGATGGGAGGAACTTGAACTTGAGGTCGTTAGAGACGCCAAGAATCAGATGATTACCGTATGCTTCATTGAAAATGTCGATGCCATGGGAGTCCACACGGGGGATTCTTTCTGTACCGCACCCATGATCACGATTTCTTCTGAACTCCAGGAACGTCTTCAAAAATACTCTTACGCCATTGTCGAGGCTATTGAGGTCATTGGCGGAACGAACACCCAGTTTGCCCATGATCCGAAAACGGGAAGGGTTGTCGTTATTGAAATTAACCCGAGAACGTCTCGTTCCTCAGCACTTGCTTCCAAGGCAACAGGTTTCCCGATTGCCCTTATTTCTTCTCTGCTGGCAGCCGGTCTTACCCTGGATGAAATACCGTACTGGAAAGAAGGTACGTTAGATAAATATAAACCGTCCGGTGATTATGTCGTTGTTAAATTTGCCCGGTGGGCCTTTGAAAAGTTTAAAGGCTCCGAAGATATACTTGGAACACAGATGCGGGCCGTCGGCGAAGTCATGAGCATTGGCAAGAATTACAAAGAAGCTCTTCAGAAGGCAATTCGATCACTTGAAATTAATCGTTACGGCCTCGGTTTTGCGAAGGACTTTCATGAAAAACCTCTCGAAGAACTGATGGGACTTCTGGCCAAGCCAACGAGTGAAAGACAATTCATCATGTATGAAGCCCTTCGCAAAGGCGCAACCGTTGATAAACTCCATAAAAAAACCCACATCAAACGGTGGTTTATTGAACAGATGAAGGAGCTCGTCGATCTGGAGGAAGAAATCCTCAAATATAAAGGTAAAACGCTGCCCAACGATCTATTGATTCAGGCAAAAAAAGATGGCTTTGCCGACCGTTATCTTTCACAGATCCTGAACATTCCGGAAAAAAACGTCAGGGAACGACGCAAATCGTTAGGTGTTGTCCAGGGGTGGGAACCGGTTCCGGTTAGCGGTGTAGAAAATGCGGCCTATTATTTCTCCACCTATAACGCCCCCGATCAGGTTGAAGTGTCGGACAGAAAAAAGATCATTGTTCTCGGTGGAGGTCCAAACCGGATCGGTCAGGGTATAGAATTCGATTACTGTTGTGTTCACGCTGCCTTTACACTCAGAAATGAAGGCTATGAATCGATTATGATCAATTGTAATCCCGAAACTGTCTCAACGGATTACGACACATCCGACAGGCTCTATTTTGAACCTCTCACGCTTGAGGACGTTCTCAGTATTTATGAAAAGGAAAAACCCGAGGGTGTTATTGTTCAATTTGGAGGACAAACACCTCTCAATATAGCAAATGAACTGGCTGAGGCCGGCGTCAAAATCCTTGGCACCTCGCCTGAAATGATAGATCTGGCAGAAGACAGGGATCTGTTCCGAAAAATGATGGATAAACTCGGAATTCCCGAGCCTGAATCCGGAATGGCTCGCACGTTTCAGGAAGCCCTCGATATAGCAAAAAAGATAGGTTACCCTCTCATGGTTCGACCATCGTATGTTCTGGGCGGACGTGGCATGGAGGTAATCTATGACGAGGAGATGTTAAAACATTACATCGCCGTTGCTGTTGACGTAACACCTGAAAGACCGATACTGATAGATAAATTTCTGGAAAATGCAATTGAAGCCGAAGCTGACGCCATATCAGACGGTACTGATGCCTTCGTTCCCGCTGTCATGGAACACATCGAACTGGCTGGTGTTCACTCCGGTGATTCTGCCTGTGTTATTCCATCAATAAGCATCCCTGCCCGTCATATCGATACCATAAACGAGTACACAAAAAAGATAGCAGTAGAACTAAAAGTGTCAGGACTCATGAACATTCAGTACGCCATCGCGGATGATATCGTCTATATTCTCGAGGCTAATCCCCGTGCATCACGGACCGTTCCGCTTGTTTCAAAGGTTTGTAACATCTCCATGGCACGAATAGCAACACAGCTGATGCTCGGCAAAAAACTCCTGGATCTTAATCTGAAATCCAGAGATTTTCCCCACTTCGGCGTCAAAGAAGCAGTGTTCCCCTTTAATATGTTCCCCGAAGTTGATCCACTTCTGGGACCGGAAATGCGATCAACAGGCGAGGTTCTCGGATTGGCGGATTCTTTCGGCCTTGCCTTCTTCAAGTCTCAAGAAGCAGCTCAACAGGCTCTGCCGTCGGAAGGTACGGTATTAATAACAATATCTGACCCCGACAAGGCGGCTATTTTAGAAGTCGCCAGGGCCTTTAGTGAACTTGGTTTTAATATCAAAGCCACGAAGGGCACCAGGAATTTTCTCGGCGGGCATGGAATCAAAACGGAGCGGGTACTTAAAATGCACGAAGGACGACCCAACATTGTGGATGGGATAAAAAATAAAGAAATTATCCTGGTCATCAATACGCCAAGCGGCAAACTGAGCCAGCACGATGATTCGTACATACGGAAAGCGGCTATCAAATATAAAATCCCGTATATTACAACAACAGCCGCGGCGGTTGCCGCAGCAAAGGGCATAGCGGCCATACGAGAAGGTCACGGAGGAGTAAAATCCCTCCAGAATTACCATGCAGACATTTGTTGAAAGGCATGCCATGAAATCAATACGAGAGAACTGCGGCATTTTTGGTCTTTATACTCAAAAGGAATGTGTTTATGACATTTATCAGGGGATTGACTTCCTGCAACACAGAGGACAGGAATACTGCGGCATATCCACATACAATCAGGAAATAGATCGAATAAATCAGATTGATTTCCTCGAACAGCAAAATGAGGAACGTGACAGTGACCTGTCCTTCGGTAAAGAAATCAACCATGTCACCCATCACGGCAAGGTTATAGATACTTTTACTGACGAAGAATTGCGAAGCTTGAAGGGATACTGGGGCATCGGCCATGTTAGTCTCTGGGAACGGCAACCGATGAAGTGGCAAACGAGGCACGGAGAAATTGCCGTCGCCTTCAGTGGTAATGTTATAAACGCTGATGAACTAATGCAAGAAATGATGGATCGCGGCAAGTCGTTCTACAAAAGCTATGATATAGAAACAATCTCAAAAATTATTATCGAAGAACCGGATACAGTCAGTGGCATAAAGGCCCTTGCTAAAAAAGTCAAGGGCGCTTATTCTCTTGTCGTTCTATCCAAAGATGGAATTTATGCGACACGAGACATTTATGGATTTCGCCCGCTTATGCTTGGTAAAGACACCAAGCGCTATGCGGTAAGTTCAGAATCCCGTGCTATTCAAAATCTTGGCATGGAAAATGTGCGGGATATTGGTCCCGGTGAAATAGTCCTGATTAATGACAGGGGATTTCAAACTGTGGGACAGGTCCACTCTCCCCGGAAAGCTTATTGTGCCTTTGAATGGGCCTATACTTCAAGTATTGATTCCATAATCGATGGTGTCCATGTACAGGAAGCACGTAATAATATGGGTGCACAGCTTGCACAGCGAGACATCGATGAAGGCGGTTTGGATGCCGATTTTGTAGCGCCAGTTCCCCTATCGGGTATTGGTCACGCATTAGGATACCATCAGCGTTCCAAAATTAATTACCAGGAAGTGTTCCTCTATCATCGCTACGCTGATCGCAGTTACATGCAGGCAACTCAGGTTGCCCGTGAGAAAATGGCAAAACGCAAACTGTCTGTACTTCATTACGCCGTCAAAGGAAAAAGCATCGTCCTCTGCGATGACTCTATTGTGCGGGGAACACAGATCATGAACAAGGTAAGGGATCTGAAGAACGCCGGCGCCAGGGGCGTGCACGTACGTATTGCCTGTCCTCCACTGATGTACCCCTGCGATTTTGGCGTCTCGACACGATCCCGTGATGAACTAATCGCCCGACAATTAATAAACACGGGTGATATTACATCTATGGACCAATTGTTAGAGATTGAAGCGTGGATCGCAAATAAGGTTGGTGCAGATTCTGTCAAATTCAACACCATGGATGCTTTTGTTTCGGCCCTGATGATTCCCAGAAAAGAACTTTGTTTACGATGTTTTGATGGCATTAATCCGCTCGAAGACTGGTAACGCATGGGAAGAATATGAGACCTGGTTTATTTAAGTCAAAAGAAAATTAAATATATTTATAAATAATATGC
>CAZKGS010000004.1:0-28188 GCA_964552105.1 uncultured Syntrophaceae bacterium | reverse complement strand
CCTCCGTTTTTTCCAGCAGGAATGGGTGTCCTTCCGGTATCTTTCTATTTAACAGAACAACATCCATATGTAAGGCAGTAAGCAACTGACCCAGTTCATCATGAAGTTCCCGCGCGATGCGTGTCCGCTCCTTTTCTCGCGCCATTTCAAGATGGGCTGAAAGATTGCGAAGTTTCTCTCTTGATTTTTCCAATTCCCTCTTCGCATTTTTACTTTCAGTTATATCTTCATACGTTATTACAATATTTCGTTCTTTTAAGCTTCCTCCGATTCTCGCGGCACTCACCCTGCATTCGACATGTTTGCCATCTTTCCGGATGCAGGGAAACTCTGTTCTATAGGTTTGTTGTTTTTTAAGGTCCCTGTAAATGTGTCTTGCCATTTCCCTGTTATCCCTTTCCGTCCGGTAAAGTATTCGCGACGTCTTTCCAATTAATTCAGACGGCTTCCAGCCGAAAACAGATTCAACACCATCATTTGCAAAAACGATATGCCTTTCTCGCAGGCCAATAGCTGCATGTGGAATAGCCTCCAAAAAAGATGTTTCAAGAGCCTTTAACCCCTCTACTTCGTTCCGCGCCTCTATGAGTTCGGTGATGTCCATCGAATTTCCCAAAACCGCTCTCCCACCTTCAACGGAAATTGATGTGACCGCCTCCATCATCCAGCGGATTTTCCCATCTTTGGTTATGATCCTGAATTCGTAGGGAGTCGAACTATCACCCCGCAACATACTGACAATACAGTTTCTTGCCCTTTTTCGATCATCAGGATGAACTATGCTTAAAGCTTCCAAACCTATGAGCTCTTCTTCGGAATAACCCGCTACTTTCGCAAATCTTTGATTGCCAAATACAAATACTCCGTCCTTGACTATATATACTCCGGCAACAGAACTCCTTGCCATTGTCAAATATGCATCCTCAATCTGTTTTCGGCCTGTTATATCCTCATAAATAACAACTATGTTCTTATCTTTCAAGGCTTCACCAACTCGTGAGGCATTTATCATACAAATAATGTCCGCGCCATCTTTCCGTTGACAGAGCAACTCAAAGCTAAAGGTTCTTTTTCTCTCCAGGGTCGTATATAAGAGATTTTCCGCGTTTCTGCCTTCCTCCTCCGTTCGGCAGAAAACACGGGGGCTCTTACCGATCAACTCATCCGGTTTCCAGCCGAACACAGATTCTACACCACCATTGGCAAAAATGACAAGACGGTTTCGGAGGCCAATAACTGCATGGGGAATCGCTTCCAGGATAGATGCTTCAAGGGCTTCCATATCGGACAGCCTGTTGCGATATTCTACCTGATCGGTAATGTCAATGGATATTCCCAAGACAGCTCGACTTCCCTCGTATTGAATAGATGTGACAGTCTCAGTCATCCACCGTGCGGCTCCGTCTTTTGGCGTGGTCCTGAAATCATAGGAAGAAAAACCCACTCCTTTTAAGATATTTATCGCATTTTCCCTAACTTTTGCCCGATCGTCAGGATTCACAAAATTCATGGATTCCATACCCAAAAGTTCATCTCTGTTATATCCCCAGTATTTTGCCGCATGGTCGTTCACATACCTGAATCTTCCATTCTGAACCACATAAATACCGGCCTTTAAGCTTCCCTCTAAAATTTTGTAAAGTCTTTCTTGAAAGACATTGTCCGTTTTCGAATCCTTTAATTCATCGATTTCTCGTCGTATTTTTGTCATTTCGTTTAAGGACCTTCCTTTCGACTTATATTCCTGTTGACTCAAAAGCAAATGTTACCGGAGAGGTAAAAGAACTCGTTAATTAGACTTGCTGCACTTATAACATGGTGGGGTTCTGTTGTCTTGTGAAAGTTGTAAAAAACCAATTAGGGTAACAATCCGTTAAGAAGAGAGGTTATCCTTTTAATAGCATTGTCAATGCTGCCAAGTTAAAAATTGCAAACAGCTTTATTGTATCCAAAACTTTACTGTCGCTTTTTTGCGTTCAGCTATCTGCTATAACCTTGAAAAAATAAGAGCCTAAAATTCCGAGGTATTCAAATGATATCCGTAGAAATTTATATCGATAGCGGATTTGAATTTCTGTGAGCACAACTGATACATACTTGTATAATTGACTTAAGCTTGAGACAATTTTAATGATAACAGTACACAGAGTCAGGTCTTGCAATAACACATGGAAAAGGCACCGATTTTTGATTTCTTCTAAAATTATATCTTTTCCGTATCTACATACTCTTCGACCAGTTTTCCCAACAAATCTATCTTTTCTGTTTCGTTTTTTGACAATACGGGGTCCATCATGCCAATTATGCTTGCCACCTGGAATGTATTCTCTGACACGAGGAGCAAGGGAATATTTGATTCGGCGGCTTTCGAAATAATATTTGGTGCCGGAACAATATTGTTTGTGAGAATAATGCCCGCAGTGTCACTCTCCAGCGCCGCAAGTATCATGTCACTTCGATCACCGCTGGTTATGATGAGCTTGCGTTCTTTTTTGAACAGGGGATCCAGTTGTGCATCGTCAGCGTTCATGGCTCCGATGAATATGTTTTTTACCACGCTGTCCAACCCTTCTTCTCCCGCAATTACCTTGACAAATAAATGTTCGATAAGGTTATTAACGGAAATATACGTTAATTGAGGTTTCTGAGGAATAATCCCTATTACATCAATTCCCATTTTTTTTATACTATCTAGACAGGTATCTTCAAAGTCGTCTATATCCTGCACCTTGTTTATAATTATACCCTTGAAATTGATATCCGTAATGTTCACATACCTCTTCACAAAAGAAAGATCATCCATGATAATTCCTTCATCACCACTAACGACGAGCAACAGCTCGCCATTCACATGCCTTGTTAGAGATATGGCATCGAGGCGCACTGAAGCGCCATACATCAGATCTTTCCCACCTTCTATAAAGACCAGATCTTTGCTGTTTCCTATATCTGAAATCATCCTGGAGAGTTCTTTCTTCGTTGTTTCCTCATCATACATGTATCTGGCTTTGGCGTGTTCAAAAGCCATACTCATATCTTCCGGATTACCTTCCAGATCAAAAATATTCACCATTAGTGAAGAATCGTAATCCCACAGACGCTTTTTTCGATAGAACAGTCGATCTCCAAAAGGTTTTAGATATCCAAAACTTTTCCCCAGTGTTTTAGCCATTCCTATAATCACGCTGGTTTTCCCCGCATTTTTGCGTGTTGATGCTATGATTATCTTATCCATTTATATCACCTCTTTCTCTTTTGAAAGTAGTATCCTCACGTCCACTGCCTTTGCACCCATTCCCTGCTCGTATACAACGACTGGATTAATTTCTATATCACTGATCCCTTTGCATTTTTGGGCAATGGCGCCCACTTTAAGTACTATATCAACGAGGCTGCCAATGTCTTTTGTCTTCTCTCCCCTGACACCTAAAAGAAGGGGATATGACCTTATTTCTTTTATCATTGATAAGACTTCTGTACGATCCAGAGGGTATGCCCTGAATGCGACATCCTTCATCACTTCCACGTATATGCCTCCGAGACCTGCCATTACAATCGGACCAAAGGAAGGATCTATTTTTGCGCCCGCAATGATTTCGGTACTCGCCGTTACCATTTCCGACACCTCAACCCCTTCAATAAAGACCCCTGGAACATGTGTTTTACAATTACGTATTATGGCCTCATATGCGTCGATGACTTCTTTTTCATTTAGCAGATCCAGGGCCACACCACCGGCATCACTTTTATGAATGATATCCTTTGAAACGACTTTCATGACTACAGGATATCCTATATCCCCGGCTCGCCCAACAGCTTCCTCAAGTGTGGATGCTATAAAGGTTTTTGGTATGGGTACGTTTGCTATTTTCATTATATTCTGGGCTTCATGGGTAAGCAGGAAGAATCTGCCGTATTTTCTGGCATTTTCCACAATCTCATTTATGGCTTCTACATTTATATGAATATCTTCCGTCTTGTCTGTATGGGTTTCCAGATAATGGCGATAAGAGTAAACAGCGCCCAGAGGCGATACGGTTTCATAAATATCACCGTAAACAGGTATCTTATCTTTTCCGAGACTTGCTACAGCATTCTCCGTATCTTCTCCACCGAAGAGGGAGAAGGTGATGTTTTTCTTCTTATCCTTAAACCTGTCATAATTACTTTTTACCATTGCGGGTAATTTATCCGCATCAAAAACTGCCGTTTCGCAGTAAAGGGCGATGACGGAATCTATTCCATCGCATTGAAGGGCAGCTTCAAGGGCCGAGTTATAATGGGAAGACTGTGCCTGGCCCGTGATATCTACAGGATTTTTCAGTGATCCAAATTCTGGAGTTACCGGCGAAAATATCTCTTTTAAGGTGTTTGCATTATCGTAAAGCTTAACCCCGTATTTTTCACAGGCATCTGTAGCCATAACACCGATTCCGCCTCCGTTTGTAATTATTACCGTTTCATACCCGGAGGGGGTCGGGTTATTGGAAATAAAGTTGCACCAGTCAAAGGCTTCCTTAATCGTTTCCGCCCTCAAGGCGCCACACTGCCTCATAATGGCATCAAAAATGTTGTCTGCTCCGGCCAGTGATCCTGTATGTGACGCTGCGGCAGCGGCCCCGCGTTTAGAACGGCCTGATTTAACGACAACGACCGGTTTTGTTTGCGTTGCTTTTTTCAGTGCCTTTATTAACTTCTCACCTTCTTTAACTCCTTCTATGTATATGAGAATCACTTGTGTGTCTTCATGGTGGATCAGATATTCCAGGAGGTCCGCTTCATCAAGGTCACACTTGTTCCCCACGGAACATATTGCGGATAATCCTACATTTTCAACGTAAGTTTTGCCTATCATTGCCAGTCCGAGGGCTCCGCTCTGTGTTATGATTGCAACTCCACCGGGTTTTACTTCTTTCGGGCCGAATGTGGCATTTAACGATGCTGCTGAAGAATACAGGCCGAACATGTTCGGACCCATTATACGCATTCCATGCTCACGAGCATAGTACGCAAGCTTTTTTTCCTCCCCTGTATTTCCCACTTCTGAAAAACCGGAAGTAATTATCAAAAGATGCTTTACACCCTTTCGGGCACAGCTTTCGACCGCGGGAAAAACATATTTGGCGGGAACAACGATACACGCCACATCCACTTCGTCATCAATGACCTCGATGGTTTCGTATATGTGAAGGCCCAATATTTTACCACCTCTGGGATTTACAGGGTATATATGGCCTGTATATCCTCCCGAAACGATGTTTTCGACAATCTTGTAACCTATCTTTCCCTGATCCTCAGATGCACCGATAACGGCAATCGATTTCGGCTCAAAGAGGTGCTTTATGTCGGGATAATCTTTTTTGGGCATATCACTTACTCCCTAAACGCCATCTTCAGTTCATAAACACCGGCGTCAACCCTTCTTTCTGTGTCGAACCCCATTTTTTCGAAGACATGAAGCATCGGTTTATTTTCAACCAGAATTTCTGCTGTAAAACCGAGAAGCCCTTGTTTCTTTGCCAGGTAGGTAAGATAGGAAATTAATTCCGTCGCAATTCCCATGTTCTGATAGTCGTCCCTTACGGCAAATGCCGCTTCAGCCGTATGCTTTGTCTCTTCTATTCCATACTGACCAAACCCTACAACTTTCTCTTTATGTTTTCGATCTATCACGGCAAGAATTATCATCTCTTTGGTATGATCAATCACCACAAAATCCTGCAGACGCTCATGGGGCATATCTTTTCGTTGCGAGAAGAACCTTCGGTAGAGACTTTGGTCTGATAAGGAATAGAAAAAATCTTTCAATAATGGCTCATCACTGATCTTTACAGGTCTCAAATAAATGTCAAATCCTGTTTTGGTTGTTCTGTAACCTTCCAGATATTCGGGATATTCTCCCTTCTTGCCGGGTATAAATGGCTGATCCTTGAAAATGAGACCTGCTTTTTTGGCCTCTTCTATGAGCCATAGTCTGAATTTGGGATGAGCGATAGAAATGAGTTCCATTGCCCTTTCTCTTATATTCCTTCCATGCAGATATGTTATCCCGTATTCTGTTACCACATAATGGATATCCCCCCTGTTTAGCGTCACTCCTGAACCCTCTTTCAGGAACGGGACGATCCTTGATACGCTGCCGTCCGATGCAGTCGATTGAATGGTAAGTATGGTTTTTCCATTGCGGGATAGAACTGCACCCCTCATAAAATCAGCCTGTCCCCCTATGCCGCTATAAAATATCTTTCCTATCGATTCTGCACTGACCTGTCCTGTAAGATCTATCTCTAAAGCAGTATTTATGGCCGTCATATTGTCATGTTGAGCGATGACCAGCGGATCATTCGTATAGTCAATCGTTCTTAATTCTATCATCGGGTTGTCATGAAGATATTCATAGGTGTCTTTTTTACCCATACAGAAGGCTGCTACTGATTTTCCATGATTGATGGTTTTTCTTGAGTTATCTATTACACCTTTTCGCATTAAATCTGCAATGCCGTCACTGATAAGTTCTGTATGCACTCCTAAATGTTTCTTTTCGTCAAGATTCGACAGGATTGCATTCGGTATACTCCCATATCCCACCTGAATGGTGTCTCCGTCCTGAATGAGACGCGCAACAAACTTTCCTATTCGTTGTATTACCTCAGTATCTGTACCTGCGTTGAATTCCAGTAGAGGTTCATCATAAGGAACAATAAAATCTACGTCGTCTATATGCACGAAACCGTCACCATGCACACGGGGCATATTTGAGTTGATTTGAGCTATAACTGTCGTAGCCTTTTCCGTCGCTGCCTTATCAATGTCAACACTGACACCTAAACTCATGTAACCGTGTTTATCCGGAAGCGATGTCTGAATTAAGGCAACATCAACCGGTACGATACCGCGATATATAAGATCCGGAACTTCTGACAAAAATATGGGTGTATAATCGGCCATTCCTGTATTGACAGCATTTCTTGTGTTGTCACCGACAAAAAAAGAGTTGCACCGAAAATTGGACTTGAACTTTTCGTTTGTATATGGAGCAACGCCGAGAGTCCACACTTGGAGAACTTCGGCATCGAAAAATGCTTTTGGATGGGAATCTACATAATCTATGAGAGCCTGAACAAGATATTGGGGTTCTCCGCAACCAGTACTGATGAAAATGTGATCTCCTCTGTGAATGTTGCTGAATATCTTTTCTTCCGGCGCAAACTTTTCAGGATATGTCTTCCTTAGTTCATCCACTTTTTTACGGTTTATTTGCGCCTGAATATCCTGCCAGTATTCAGTATATGCACCTTCCTTTCTGTTTATTTCCATATAGATAATCCCTTTCTTGATAATTCTTGATTTAATTGCTTACTGCTAAAAGGGAAAACAGATTCAGCAATCCCATGGGTCAATTGGAACCTTTGCATATTATAGAAAAGTTCCAAATTAATAATACATAAAGGGGAAAGTTTGGTCAAGTTTCATTTTATATAATAAAAGGATAACCGTGTTTAAAACTGCTGGATCAAATTTTTTACTCGACCGATTTGATAATATATAATAAAATATTTAAGTTTATGAATTATGATAAAGAAGAACATTTATATGACGGATAATGACAAGACAAAAAACAGATTATTGAAGAAGTCGATATATTACGTAAGGAGATAGCAAACTTGGAAGTTTTGAAAGAGAAACTACGTACGAAAGAAGATCAACACCGTAATCTTTTTGAGGAATCGCGTGATGCAATTATTATAACGAGCAAGGCTGGAAAGTTCATTGACTTCAATCAGGCTGCTTTGGATCTTTTTGGTTATTCTGCAGACGAGATGAAAGGGATGGACGTACGGCAAATCTATGTTAATGTTAAAGACCGTGCAAGATTTCAGGAGGAGATAGAGAAAAGGAGGTCCGTCAGAGATTATGAAATAAAGCTCTGCAAGAAAGACGGAACAGAAATGGATTGCCTCTTTACTTTAACTATAAGATCTAAAGGGGCGAAAATTTTAGGTTACCAGGGTATTATTCGAGATATAACCGATTACAGACAAATAGAGAAACTTTACAGTACCGTGGCAAACAAATCCCAGGTGGGTGTATATGTTGTACGGGAAGGAAAATTTCGGTTTGTTAACCCTCATATTATAGCATATTCGGCATTTTCTGAGGAGGATTTGTTGGGTAAAGATACTCTGAGTCTTGTTCATCCAGAAGACAGAGATATGGTAAGAGAAAATGCTGTCAAGATGTTGAAAAATGAACGTCAACATCCTTATGAGTACAGATTAATTACCAGGGATGGTAGAATCCTTTGGATTTTGGAGACCCTTACCTCCATTGTTTACTATGGAGAGCGAGCTGTTCTGGGAAACTCAATGAACATTACCGAGGAACGTAAAGCGAAAAGTGAGCTTGAACAGCAGACTTATAATCTTAATAAGCGTATAAAGGAATTGAATTGTCTGTATTCTATTTCTGATTTTGTTGAAAAAGATATGCCTTTAGAGGATATATTACGTGGTACAGTGAATATTATTCCTGCTGCTATGCAGTACCCTGAAAAATCATGTGCACGAATCATTGTTGGTGAACTGGAATTTCGAACCGAAAACTTCAGGGAAGCCTATTATAAAACAAGAAAGGATGTGGTGGTTGGCGACGAGCAAATCGGTGCCGTCGAAATCTATTATCTGGCGGAAGAAGGGTCGGAAAAAAGTAAGGATGCTTTTTTGGAAGAGGAGAAAGACCTTATCAAAGCCGTTGCAGAAAGACTGGGAAGGATATTTGAGCGTAAGCGGAATGAGAAGGCTTTGATGGAAAGCGAATTAAAATATTCGACATTTGTAGGAAAAGCGAGGGATGGCATTGCCACAATTCAAGATCATGTTTTCAAGTTTGTTAACAAATCAATGACGAAGATTTCGGGTTATACAACGGAAGAACTTGTCGGAATGGACTTTTTGGATATTTTCACTTCTGAATACAGGGATCTTCTAAGCGAGAGATATGAAAAACGTCTCTCAGGTGAGAAAATACCACCTGTCTATGAAGCAAAAATCCAGCAAAAAAACGGAAAATTTAGACACGTTGAAGTGTCCTTCGGTTTGATTGCATACAATGGGAAACCTGCAGATATGGGTTTTTTCCGCGATATTACTGAACGGATTAATGCAGAGCAAGAAATCACAAAATTGGCCTATCACGATGCCTTGACCGGTCTGCCTAACAGAATGCTTTTTAATGAGCAATTTACCCTGGCGGAAGCTCGTGCCCGGCGGAACAAACAAAGATTGGGAATTATGTTACTTGACCTTGATCATTTTAAAGAGATTAATGATACGCTTGGGCATGATATTGGAGACCAATTGCTCCAGGTAGTTGGCCAACGGCTTATAAACCTTGTCCGTGAAGAAGATGTGGTTGCTCGTATGGGGGGCGATGAATTTATGATATTATTGCAGGAGGTTGAGCATGCAAATGATGTGCTGATGACATCCCAAAAGATCGTTGAGTCCTTACGAGATTCCTTTGTTTTAGATGGTCAGGAGCTTCATATTACCACCAGCCTCGGCGCTGCCGTTTACCCCGAAGATGGTGAAGATATTAATACATTACTAAAGAATGCGGATATAGCCATGTATAGAGTCAAAGAAAAGAGCCGAAACGATTACCAATTGTACGTTCAATCCGAAGTCAATGTGGTGTCATGATAATAAAGATATTTTAAGCTTGGAGGTAAAATGAAAGATCAATATAAGACAAAAAAACAATTGATGGATGAATTAGTGCAGTTGCGTGAGTACGCTGAAAAGTGTCGTTACCTGCTTGAAAGCTCCAGGGGCGCCGTGAGTGTTCACGAACTCAGTGAGACAAAAAAAATGCTGGAAGAAAGCGGCATAAGACTTTCACAGATTGTTGAGGGAAGTCCTGTGCCTACATTTGTCATTGACAGTAATCACTTTATTACTAACTGGAACAAAGCGTGTGAAAATCTCACCGGTATTCCGGCACACGAGGTGATTGGAACCCGGAAACAGTGGTCGGCTTTCTATTCCTCAAAAAGACCGGTAATGGCTGATCTTATTGTGGAAAAGACAAGAAACAAGGGTATAGCGAAGTTCTACGGCGGTAAATATAAAAAGTCATCTGTTATTGAAGGAGCGTATGAGGCTGAGGGTTTCTTCCCCGCTCTCGGTGTAGGAGGCAAATGGCTTTTTTTTACCGCAGCCCCACTGAAGGGTATCGGGGAAGAAATCATTGGAGCAATAGAAACCCTGCAGGACATCACTGAGCGCAGGCAGGCGGAAGAGCTTTACAAGACTCTGGCAGATACGTCACGTGTAGGTGTTTATATTGCACATGACGGGAAGTTTGTATTTGTAAATCCATACATGACGGAGCATTCGGGATATCGGACAGAGGAACTGATAGGTATGAGTACTATGAATCTCGTTCATCCAGAAGACCATGAATCTGTCAGAAAGAATGCCGTCGAAATGTTGAAAGGTGAGCGTAAGTTTCCTTATGAGCATCGAACGATCACCAGGGATGGTAAAATTATCTGGATCCTGGAAAATGTTACGTCCATCGATTATTTTGGGAAGCGAGCCGTTCTGGGAATATCAATGGACATATCCAGTGAGCGTGAGGCAAGAATAAAGCTCGAAGAGGCAGAGGCTTTTGAATCTTCCATATTAGCTGCCATGCCTCATGCAGTTATCGGTCTTGAAAACAGGAAAATTATTTTTGCCAATGATGCGGTGGAAACAGTTTTCGGTTGGAAACCTGAGGAATTAATCGGAAAATTTACGAGGGTGCTGTATAAATCTGATGATGAATGTGAAGAAATAGCAAAACTTTTCTATCCTGTTCTGGAAAAAAAGAGAACTCACCGTGAAGAATTTCCCTGTCGGAGAAAGGATGGCACAGATATTATGTGCATGGTAAGCACCGCTGTAATAGGTACTGTCTTAACGGAGAGGAAAATTGTTGTTGTTTATGAAGACATTACCGAGCGGAAACAGGCAGAGGATGCCATTCGGGAAAGTGAGGAGAAGTATTCTGCCGTTGTTGAACAGGCCATGTATGGCGTGGTGATTGTTAAGGATGAAAAGTATATGTTTGCCAACAAAGCTATGGCGGAAATAACCGGATACTCAGTAGAGGAAATATCCAGCATGCATTTCCTGGATATCTTCGCTCCCGAATGTAGAAAAATGGTTGATCAGAGATATAAAAGGAGAATGGCGGGTAGGAAGGTTCTTCCTCTCTATGAAACGAAGATTGTGTGTAAAGGTGGAAAGTCTAAAGATGCGGAAGTAGCCTTTGGAGTTATTAAGATTGCCGGCATGCCGGCTGATATGGGTTATGTGAGAGATATTACCGTTCGCAAGAAGGCGCAGGAAGAACTCAAAGAGACTGTCGAAAGACTTCAAAAGAGATTGGAAGAAACTGTCCAGGCTTTGGCGTCAATAACGGAAAAGAGAGACCCTTATACAGCTGGTCATTCGGAGCGAGTTACTCAGCTTGCATGCGCCATAGCAGGGGAGATGGGTTTACCAGCGGAGCAGATAGACGGAATCAAGGTAGCGGGAACCCTTCATGATATAGGAAAGATGTATGAACCGTCAGAAATTTTAAGCAAACCGGGCATATTATCTGATATCGAAGTATTAATGATGAGAGTTCACCCCGAAGTTGGTTATGATATCTTAAAAACTATAGAGTTCCCATGGCCCGTAGCTCAAATTGTGCGTCAGCATCACGAGAGAATTGATGGATCGGGATACCCTAGCGGTCTTAAAAATGATGAAATTTTAATCGAAGCAAAAATCATGGCTGTTTCTGATGTTGTTGATGCAATGGCATCTCACAGACCTTACAGGCCTGCTCTGGGGATAGATGCAGCATTAGAGGAAATCTCCAAAAACAGGGGTATACTTTACGATTCGAAAGTAGTGAATACTTGTCTGAAACTTTTTAAAGAAAAAGGATTCAAGTTCCAGGTTGATCCTGATTCGCAGTTCCATCTGCATTACAAAGCATAGGAGACTGTTCTGGAATCGCTTCGTTTCATCTTTTCCTTAACCGGCCTTAGGGTCTGTCATGAAATGACTTATTTTATGATGGACTCTACACACGGGTGAGACTTCCTGTTATTCCTGTTACGTCAAAATTATGTTGACTGTGAACATATATTATGGATTATACTAATATGTAGTAATGTTTTAGTAAGGATAACATGTAAATGCCGGATCAAAAATATCTTTACATTAGAACCTTTGGCTGTCAGATGAATGTCCATGATTCAGAGCAAATGGAAGAATTGCTCAAGGATAGAGGTTATCAAAGGACAGCAGATGAAAAAAAGGCCGATCTTATCATTGTTAATACCTGCAGTATAAGGGAAAAGGCGGAACAAAAAGCGTATAGCCTGCTGGGAAGGTTTAGACGTTTAAAACAGTTAAACCCTAATTTAATCATTGGTATGGGGGGGTGCCTTGCTCAGCAGTTGGGATCTGCGCTTTTTAAAAAAGCACCTTATGTTGATATGGTCTTTGGTACTCATAATATTCATCGTCTCCCCGAGATGATACAATATGTCAGATATAATAGAAGTCGGGTTGTGGAAACGTCATTCCATGAATCCATAAAGTCTCTGGGTATCAGGACACTGCCTGATAATGGCTGTGTCAGCTCTTATATAACCATTATGCAGGGTTGTAATAACTTCTGTTCTTACTGTGTTGTCCCCTATGTAAGGGGTCGAGAGGAAAGCAGGGAGATCAAGGATATTATTGGCGAAATCAAATTTTTGGCGGGTCATGGTGTAAAGGAAATTACACTCCTCGGTCAAAATGTGAACTCATATGGGAAGACTTTACAAAATGGATCAGATTTCCCCACGTTATTAAAGAGAATAGCTGATATAGAAGGAATAGAGAGGATTAGATTTACAACTTCTCACCCTAAAGATCTGTCCGATGAGCTTATTGAGTGTTATGCAACTGTGAATCAGCTGTGCGAGCATATTCATCTTCCAGTTCAGTCTGGTTCGGATTACATTTTGAAAAGAATGAACAGGCATTATATGTTTGAAGATTATATTAGAAAGGTAGGAAAGCTGAGAGAAACATGCCCTGATATAAGCATCACTTCCGATATCATTGTGGGATTTCCCGGAGAAAAAGATAGTGATTTTCAAAAAA
The DNA here is from genome assembly GCA_964552105.1 of uncultured Syntrophaceae bacterium. Classification (GTDB taxonomy): domain Bacteria; phylum Desulfobacterota; class Syntrophia; order Syntrophales; family UBA6807; genus CAZGAK01. The sequence goes on along the minus strand of CAZKGS010000004.1, from coordinate 14,989 downwards.
CTATTGACCTTGTGGAGAAAGTAAGGTTTGATAGTACCTTTTCATTTAAATATTCTTTCAGGAGTGGTACTTCCGCAGAGAGGTTTGATAATAAAGTAGAAGAAGGTGTAAAAAAGCAAAGACTTTCTATATTACAATCTCTACAGGAAAAATATACGCTGGAAAACAATAAAGCCCTGGAGGGGAATGTAGAAGATGTTCTTGTGGAAGGATTTAGTAAGAATGACAGGACTGATGTGACGGGAAGAACAAGAACTAACAGGATCGTAAATTTTAAGGGTGATATAGGCATGGTTGGGAAAACTGTGCCAGTAAAAATAATTAAGGCTTATACACATTCCCTGAGAGGCGAGATGATTTTGAAAGAGAGGAATTGACAATGTTAATCGAAATGAAGGTGTTTGGCCTGGCCATAGATCCAATAACAAATACCCCTATCGTGATCTTGAAAGACATGGAGGAAAAGAAGGCTATTCCCATATGGATCGGTCTATTTGAAGCAAGTGCCATAGCAACTGAACTGGAAAAAATCAGTTTTTCAAGACCGATGACCCATGATCTTGTAAACGAAATACTGAAAATTCTTGATGTTGGGATTACGAAAATAGTAATTAATGATCTTAGGAACAATACCTTTTTTGCGGTTATACATCTGGTGAAAAATGGAGAAAATATTACAATAGATTCCCGTCCCAGTGATGCAATTGCTCTTGCATTGAGAGCAAATGCTCATATCTTCGTGGATGAAAAGGTTGTTGAAAAATCAATGCAAATGGATTTTGGAAAGAAGACGGCGGATCTTAGTAAGTATTCAAAGGATAAATTGAAGGAATTCCTGGAAAATCTTTCTGCTGAAGATTTTGGTAAATATAAGATGTGAGCGAAGAAGTCAGGATTAAGGATTAAGGGAACAATTCCCTAATCCTGTAATCACCCTGATGCGGGAATTTGAATTTTGGATCCATTTGCCCTTCGTCCCTCGCCTCTTGACCTTTAAGTCCTTTAGGATCAGGGTCTTGAACGTTGGTGCTGGATGGGTTTTATTATGAAGGAAGAGACGCGGCGACTTTATTTGAAGACAGGTGATCAGGTAATCCACCTTCGATATCCGGAGTGGGGATTTGGAGTGGTCGTGGAGGAGCGAAATTCCAGCATACTGGGCGGAATGTCTTATGTGAGGATAGCTTTCAGGGATGGTTCCACGAGAGTGTTTGACAACAATTTTGCAAATTCCTGTTGCTGCTACCATGCTGGGATAAGGAGATGCTCTGATTAGTCTGATATGTTTTTTTGCTCCTGTGAGTATAATCTATTTGTATGGTAGAAAAGGGTAATTAAGTGGAAAATGCCATCAGAGATTTCGGTACTCACATTGAGGTTGAAAGGAATCTTTCTCCCCACACAAAGAGGAATTATCTGAACGATTTGCGGCAGTTTCAGAATTTTCTTTTAAGTAACAATATATCGGTAAAGAAAAAGGGGAATGACAGGCTTGTTCACATTGATCAAATGACAATTCGAGCATTCCTCGCTTATCTCTATCGTCAAAAGGTTAAAAAAGTTACTATTTCAAGGAAAATTGCAAGCCTCAGGGCTTTTTTTAAGTATCTCCTTCGTGAGGGGAGGGTAAAGAATAACCCTGCGGAAATGGTTCAGTTGCCGAAAATTGAGAAATATCTACCCACATTTTTATCCGTGGATGAGGTATTTTCTCTTGTAGGTACTGAATTTAAATCTGACGTATTTGGATTGAGGGATAAGGCAATCATCGAGCTGTGTTATTCTTCCGGTATCCGTGTCGGTGAGCTTGCAGGTTTGAACGTGGATGATATTGATTGGACCTCCAGCCTGGCCAAGATAAGAGGTAAAGGTAAAAAGGAAAGAATAGTACCGGTCGGTGGGCCGGCCCTTGAGGCTTTAAAAAACTATATCAAGAAAAGAAACGAATTGCGAAAGAGGAACCAGGTGACTGATATTGAAGATCCCCTTTTTCTCAATAGATTCGGCACAAGAATAACCACGAGAAGTGTAGGGAGACTACTTGACAAGTATGTTCTTTTAAGCGGGATAAACCGAAAAATTGGTCCACATGCCCTTCGCCATACCTTTGCCACTCATTTGATGGATGAAGGTGCCGACATGCGGGTTATCCAGGAACTCCTTGGTCATGAAAGTCTTTCCACAACACAGAAATATACGTCTGTGAGTGTGAGTAAGCTCTTGGAAGTATATGATAATGCACACCCGAAGGCTAAAGGAGGTAGTTAGACTTTCATGAACATAAAGGGAACGACAATACTGTCTGTCAGACATAAAGGGAAGGTGACAGTGGCCGGTGACGGGCAGGTAACGCTTGATGTTACGATATTAAAACATGGTGCCAGGAAGGTACGCAGATTATATCACAATAAGGTAATTGTCGGATTTGCCGGGGCAACTGCCGATGCATTTACCCTTTTTGAAAGATTTGATCAAAAACTGGAGCAGTACAACGGTAATCTTTTAAGGGCCGCTGTTGAACTGGCCAAGGATTGGAGAACGGATAGGGTTTTACGGCATCTGGAGGCCCTGATGATCGCTGTAAGCAGGGAAAATTCTCTTATTATATCAGGTAATGGAGATGTCGTAGAATCGGATGATGAAGTAATGGCCGTTGGATCGGGAGGGCCATACGCCTTGGCAGCAGCCAGAGCCCTCATAAAATATTCTGATCTGGATGCAACGGAAACAGCAAAAGAGGCAATGAAAATAGCAGCAGATATCTGTATCTATACGAATGACAGGATAACAGTGGAAGAACTTGACACAACTGCTGAAGAGGAAATCACGAATAAAAGAGTAATCAGGAAAAACCGTTAACAATTAATTAATCAGGATTCTTTGGTCTCTGAACCTGAAATTCCCAGCAAATTTTGATCAGGCAAAAGGGAAACCCATCAAATCCCAATTTAAAAAACAATAAAACGTTTGAACTTTGGAATTTGTCATTTAGGTTTTAAATATAATGTGTGAAAAAAGAGGTTTTTATGTCACCCAGAAACTTAACCCCGAGAGAAATCGTGTCGGAATTAGATAAGTATATTATTGGTCAGGATGATGCAAAAAGGGCTGTTGCCATAGCTTTGAGAAACAGGTGGAGACGTCAGAAAGTTTCCGAAGACCTGAGGGAAGAGATAGCTCCCAAAAACATTATTATGATAGGCCCTACCGGAGTAGGGAAGACAGAAATTGCCCGCAGGCTGGCGAAACTTGACAACTCTCCTTTTTTGAAGATTGAAGCTTCTAAATTCACAGAGGTTGGTTATGTGGGAAGAGATGTGGAGTCGATGATCAGAGATCTGGTAGAATTGTCTGTGAACATGGTGAAATCGGAAGAGAAGGAAAGTGTCAAGGTCAAGGCAATGGAGATGGCTGAAGAAAGAATTTTAGACGTTCTTCTTCCCCCTCTGAGACTGGCAGAAAAGAAACCGGACGAACCGCCGGACCACAACGTTATACAACTGTCCAACAATGGCGAAGTCGTTCCCCAGGACGGAACCCGTGAAAAGCTGCGCCGTCTCCTTCGAGATGGAAAACTGGATGAGAGAATTATAGATTTGGAGGTAGCCGAAAGTCAGACTGGCCCCATGATTGAGATTTTTTCTTCTTCTGGTGTAGAAGATATGGGTTTGAATATTAAAGAGATGTTCGGGAATATATTCCCGGGGAAAAAGAAGAAAAGAAAGGTTAAAGTTTCGGAAGCAACGGAAATCCTTGCTGAAGAAGAAGCTCAGAGACTGGTAGATATGGATAAAGTTACCAGAACGGCGGTGGAAAGAGTCGAACAATCAGGGATCATCTTCCTTGATGAAATTGATAAGATTGTCGGGAGCGATTCTGCTCATGGCCCGGATGTGTCAAGGGAAGGAGTTCAGAGAGACCTCCTTCCTATTGTTGAGGGATCTACGGTTAATACCAGGTATGGTATGGTGAAAACGGATCATATCCTGTTTATCGCTGCCGGTGCTTTTAGCGTTGCGAGGCCTTCCGATCTCATTCCGGAAATGCAGGGCAGATTTCCTATCAGGGTGGAATTGGATCCTCTTAGTAAAGAGGATTTTATACGAATACTTACAGAACCACATAGCGCTCTGGTGAAACAGTATAAAGAGATGCTGGCCACTGAAAACGTTAATATTGTTTTCAGGGATGATGCAATAGCCGAGATTGCCAAGATTGCTGCTCTGGTAAATGAAAGGACAGAAAATATCGGGGCCAGACGTCTTTACACCGTCATGGAAACATTTCTCGAGGATATTTCATTTGATGCCCCTGATATAAGCGAGAATGAAGTGGTCATTGATGCTGATTACGTGCGTGAGAAGTTAGAAGACATAGTAGAGGATGAAGATTTAAGCAGATATATTTTATAAGGGCAAAGGAACAAGGATATAAAAACAATTTTGAATTTTAAATTCTTAATTTTGAATTAAGGTACAAGGACAATATTATTTTGAATGGGTGGCATGGACAAATTTGTTTGTCCGTGTCTGATACACGCGCTAAAGGTTTTGATGCGAAATTCAAGCTGAATGGAGAGTTCTAAGGTGTATGAGGATAAATTAAAAAAATCCATGGAGAGAGCGGACATTCTTTTGGAAGCTCTTCCTTACATACGACAATTTTATAACAAAACCATTGTTATAAAATATGGTGGTAGTGCAATGGTAGACGATAACCTGAAAAAGATGTTTGCCATGGATATCGTAATCATGAAATACATTGGAATAAATCCTGTCATCGTTCATGGCGGAGGTCCACAAATCGGGAGTCTCTTAAAAAAACTGGGTAAAGACTCGAAATTTGTTCACGGAATGAGGGTAACTGATAAGGAAACCATGAGTATTGTGGAAATGGTTCTTGCCGGTAATGTAAATAAAGAAATAGTGGGTCTCATCAATCATCACGGCGGTAAGGCAGTGGGTCTTACCGGTAAGGACGGTAATCTTATTCGGGCGGAAAAGTATTCTTTAAGTGACGACAAAGCCAAGGATACGCCGCCGGAGATTATTGATCTGGGTCTCGTGGGCAAAGTCAAGGAGCTTAATTCAGGCCTTATCATGTTGCTGGCAAATAATGGATTTGTTCCGGTTATAGCGCCTATCGGTGTCGGAGATGACGGTGAAACCTATAATATCAATGCCGATATTGTTGCCGGTGAGGTAGCGACAGCCCTGCATGCGGAGAAACTACTGTTGCTGACCGATGTGGAAGGTGTTCTGGATGCGGGAGGCCAACTGGTAGATACCATGGATTATAGTGAAGCAAGGAAATTAATCGAGGCAGGCACCGTTGAGGGGGGTATGTATCCCAAGGTAAAATGCTGCCTGAAAGCGCTGAGAAATGGTATAAAAAAGGCCCATATTATTGATGGACGTCTGAATCATGCCATCCTGCTGGAAATATTTACTGACAGCGGGATTGGGACTGAGATAGTGAGCGGCTCAGATTGATGCTTGATGCTGGTTTCTGGATGCTGGATGCTTGATACTGATTTGTATTTCTATCCAGTATCCAGAAACCAGTATCCAGTATCCAGCATCCAGTTAAGAAGGAAGAACAATATGACAACTGAAGAACTCATTTCACTTTCTGATCAATACATTATGGAGACTTACAGGCGATTTCCCGTTGTCCTGGTAAGGGGTGAGGGAGCCAGGGTCTGGGATTCTGACGGAAAGGAATATCTCGACTTTGTGGCAGGAATTGCCGTATGCAGTCTCGGGCATTCTAATCCGAAAGTGATAGAAGCGATTAAAAAGCAGGTTGGAATTCTTACCCATGTCTCCAACCTGTATTACATCGAGCCACAGATTTATCTTGCGAAGCTTCTGGCAGAAAATTCTTTCGCTGACAAAGTCTTTTTTTGCAATAGTGGAGCCGAAGCCAATGAGGCCGCCATCAAACTTGCCCGTAAGTATGCTCATGAACATATGGAGGGCAATAAATATGAGATTATAACCATGGAAGATTCTTTTCATGGGCGTACATTGACCACCGTTGCGGCGACAGGTCAGAGAAAGTTTCATGTCGGGTTTGATCCTCTTCCCGAAGGTTTCAAGTATGTTCCGTTTAACGACATATCTGCCACCGAAGATGCTATAACGGAAAAAACATGTGCCGTTATGGTAGAGCCGATCCAGGGGGAAGGAGGAGTAAGAGTTCCTGCCGATGATTATCTGCGGTGCCTGAGAAAACTCTGTGATGACAAGGAAATTCTTTTGATTCTTGATGAAATTCAGGTAGGAATGGGGCGTACGGGAACTCTTTTTGCCTATGAAGAAAGTGGTATAAAACCTGATATGATGACTCTTGCCAAAGCACTGGGCAACGGATTTCCTGTTGGTGCCCTGCTGGCAACAGATAAAGTGGCATCATCCTTTGTGCCGGGAAATCACGCTTCTACATTTGGTGGGAATCCTCTTGGAATGGCAGCGGGGGTTGCCGTAATGAATTCATTATTACAAAACGGGGTTCTTGAAAACTGTAACGAGGTCGGATCTTATTTTCTTAAAAAACTCGAAGAACTCAAGAAAAAATATTCCATAATTAATGAAGTGCGAGGGAAGGGCTTGATTATTGGTGTCGAACTTTCTATTTCCGGGGAGGATATCGTAAAAGAGGTCATGGAGAAGGGTGTGTTAATAAATTGTACCAATGGTAATATCTTGAGATTTGTTCCCCCATTGATTATTGATAAGAAAGATGTCGATTGTGTGATTGATATATTGGATGAGGTAATTGTTTCCTGATGAAAAAAGACCTGTTAAACCTTTATGATCTTGATAATACCGACTTTGAGGAGATCTTCGATAGATCAGAGAAGTTGAAAAAAATGAACAAGGAAGGAATATCATATACCCCTTTAAAGGAAAGGGTGCTGGGCATGATATTTGAGAAATCGTCAACCAGGACGAGGCTGTCGTTTGAAGTTGGTATTTATCAGCTGGGAGGAATAGCGACCTTTCTCTCTCCAAGAGACATACAACTTGGCAGGGGGGAATCCATCGCCGATACAGCCAGGGTGATGTCCAGATACCTGGACGGCATCATGATCAGAACCTTTGCCCAGGAGTGGGTTGACGAGTTTGCGAAATGGGCTACCATACCGGTAATCAATGGATTGACAGATTTCTTGCATCCCTGTCAGATATTGAGTGACATTTTTACTGTCATAGAAAAAAAAGGGAGATATGAGGGCCTGAAAATAGCCTATGTAGGTGACGGAAACAATATTACAAATTCCTGGATTAATGCCGCAGCTAAACTCCCATTTCAACTGACCGTAGCATGTCCGGCTGGATACGATCCTGATGAATTTATCCTCAAAAGAGGAATGAGGGAATCCGTGTGTGGAATAACAGTTTTGCGCTCTCCCGCTGAGGCAGTTGCCGATGCTGATATTATCTATACGGATGTATGGGCAAGCATGGGTCAAGAGAACGAAAAGGAGAAAAGGGCTGTAATTTTTAAAAATTATCAAGTGAACAGCAAATTAATCAATTACGCCAAAGATGATGTTATTGTTATGCATTGTCTGCCAGCTCACAGGGGAGAAGAAATAACCGATGAAGTGGTAGACGGACCTCAGTCCGTTGTGTTGGATCAGGCGGAAAATCGTCTCCATGTTCAGAAAGCTATTATGGAAATCTTAATGGGGAGTAAGGGGTCAAATCTTTATTCTTGACCCTCCATTCCGCAAAGTAATCTATGGAGGAATATTCATAAATGAGTGATGTAAAGAAGGTCGTTCTGGCTTATTCCGGAGGGTTGGACTCGTCCGTTATCGTGAAATGGTTGATTGAAACTTTTAATTGCGAGGTAATTCCCTTTTCTGCCGATTTGGGCCAGAAAGAAGAACTTGAAGGTCTGGAAGAAAAGGCTATCAATACCGGAGCCAGTAAGATTTATATTGAAGATTTAAGAGAAGAGTTTGTAAAGGATTTTGTGTTTCCTGCCTTGAGGGCTAATGCCATCTATGAAGGGACCTATCTTTTGGGGACATCTCTGGCAAGGCCGCTCATTGCGAAGAGGCAAATTGAGATAGCACGAAAAGAAGGAGCTGATGCCGTTTGTCATGGGGCTACGGGCAAGGGAAATGATCAAGTGAGATTTGAGATGACTTACATGGCCCTTGAGCCTAATATGAGGATAATATCTCCGTGGAAAGATGACCGCTGGACCTTAAATTCCAGGGAAGCAATGATTGAGTATGCGAAAGAACATGATATTCCCGTAAAAATAACAAAGGAGAAACCTTATAGCGAGGACAGAAATCTGCTCCATATTTCCCATGAAGGTGGAATTCTGGAAGACACATGGACTGAGGCACCTGAGGATATATTTGTTATGACTGTCTCACCTGAAAATGCCCCTGATGTTGCGACCTATGTGGAAATAGATTTCGTAGAGGGAAATCCGGTTGCCATTGACGGAAAGAAAATGAGTCCGGCTACGCTGCTGGATTATACGAACAACCTCGCAGGGGCAAATGGTGCAGGCAGGGTCGATATGATTGAGAACAGGTTCGTAGGAATGAAATCAAGAGGAGTTTACGAAACTCCCGGCGGAACAGTTCTATGGGCAGCGCACAGAGCCCTGGAATCGATAACCATGGACAGAGAAGTGATGCTCATGAGAGATTCCCTTATTCCCAAATATGCCCAGCTCGCTTATAACGGTTTCTGGTATTCTCCCGAGATGGAACTTATGCAAAAGATGGTTGATGAGACGCAGAAAAATGTTACAGGAACGACTCGTCTCAAATTATATAAGGGTAATTGCATTGTAGTGGGGAGAAAATCTCCTCATTCTCTGTACAGTGAAGATTACGCGACTTTTGAAGGTGATGATGTATACAATCAAAAGGATGCTACAGGATTTATAAAACTCAGTGCTCTCAGGATGAGAATCCGGGCAATGCTGAATAAATAATTAAGAATTGAAAATTAAAATCTATGACAGTGTACAAAAAACCATGGGGTGGGCGTTTTAAGGAGTCCACCGACAGAAAAGTAGAAGAGTTTACCGCTTCTATCGATTTTGATAAGCGGCTCTATCGATACGATATCGAGGGTAGTATTGCCCATTGTAAAATGCTTGCCAAACAGGGAATCATTTCTACAGGCGAAGAGAAAAGCATTATATCGGGCCTTGAGGATATACTGAAGGATATGGAGGCAGGAAATTATTCTTACTCTGTAGATTCTGAGGATATTCATATGGCCATTGAAAAATCCCTCATAGATCGTATCGGAGAAATGGGAGGAAAGCTTCATGCGGGAAGAAGCAGAAATGATCAAGTATGCCTTGATATGAGGCTTTATTTAAGAGATGAGGTAAAAAGTATAATAAGTCTCATTGATGTCCTTAAAGCCTCTTTTCTCGATTTGGCAAAAGAGGAAACAGATGTCATTATGCCTGGATATACTCACCTTCAGAAGGCACAGCCCGTACTTCTGTCCCATTATCTTCTTGCATATTGGGAAATGTTTGACAGGGATAAAGATCGACTGAAGGATTGTTATAAAAGAATCAATGTCATGCCTTTGGGGTCTGCAGCCCTTGCAGGGACGGGTCTGCCGATTGATAGAGAATATGTGGCCAAATTGCTTCATTTTCCCGAGATTACAAAGAACAGCATGGATGCTGTGTCGGACCGGGATTTCGTTTCTGAATTTATTTTTAATGCCTCTTTATTAATGCTGCATATGAGTCGATTTTGTGAGGATCTCATAATCTGGTCCAGCGAAGAGGCAGGTTTTGTTGAAATATCCGATTCCTTTACCACGGGCAGCAGTATTATGCCCCAGAAGAAGAATCCCGATGTAGCCGAATTAATCAGAGGGAAAACAGGACGTGTCTATGGAAATCTGGTTGCCATTTTAACCGTTATGAAGGGCCTTCCAATGACCTATGACAGGGACCTTCAGGAGGACAAGGAACCTCTCTTCGATACGGTTGACACATTGAAGGGATGTATTTATATTCTCTCGGAGATGATAAAAAACCTGAAATTTAACAGGGAGAAGATGTTAGAGGAGGCAGCAAGGGGATTTTCCACAGCTACCGATATGGCCGAATACCTTGTGATGAAAGGGATTCCCTTCAGGGACGCTCATGAGGTAGTGGGGCGTATAGTTGGGTATTGTATTGAAAAGGAAAAAGATTTGCAGTCCCTGGCTATGGAAGAATTCAGGCTTTTTCACGAAGCTTTCAAAGATGATGTTTACAGATGTTTGACGGTGGAAAATTCGATTTCTGCGAGGAATATTCCGGGTGGGACGTCGAAAAAAATGGTTTTAAAAAGGATCGGGGAGATTGAAAAAGAGGCGCAAGGTGCAAGGCAAAAGGCTAAGTAATTAAAAACGATTGGTCGAGTAAGGGTAATTGTACATTAAAAATAATATCTTACATGTTGCTTTATTAATGACCACGGTATTTTCCCTGGTTGTTTTTTGCCTGAGTTGTGGGAAAAAGGCGGATCCTCACTGTTCCTACATTAGTTATCCTGCAGCTGTTTCCGATCTGAATGCCATTATCAAAGGGGGAAATATTGAGCTTGGTTGGACTGTAAAGGAAAAGGATACTGACAGCTTGCGTTTAAGAATTTTGAGAAGTGAACTGGAAAAAGAAGGGGATAATTGTATAAGTTGTCCTCGTAGATATTTTCTGATAGCGAAACTTTCATTTCGGGATTCAAAACTTAGGTGGACAGGAGAGCATCAAGTAACCTATCTTGATGCCGGAGTAAGGGGCGGATATCTTTACTCATATAAAATTATGATCTGTAATGCATCGGGGGACTGCAGTGATGAGTCCAATGTTGCGGAAATGAAATTTCCATAGTGGTAATAAGTTTCAAGTTTCGAGTTTGAGGTTTTAAGATTGTGAATTATTTTAATTATGTAGAAAACGAGCTGTGGTGCGAGGAAGTTCCTATAGTTGAAATTGCGAGGGATGTGGGGACACCCTTTTATTTGTACAGTCATCGGACTATCGAGCGCCACTTCAACGTATTTGATGAAGCATTTGCCGATGTTCCCCATATTATATGTTTTTCATCCAAGGCTAATTCGAATATTGCCATCTTGAAAATACTTATAAAAAAAGGCGGGGGAGTAGACATTGTGTCGGGTGGTGAACTTTATCGGGCGCTTCTGGCGGGAGTGGATCCGAAAAAAGTAGTTTATTCCGGTGTCGGCAAGAGAGAGGATGAGATAGAATTTGCCATTAAAAATGGGATATTGATGTTTAATGTCGAATCTTCCCAGGAACTGGAAATTATCAATTCCTGTGCGGAGAAGATGGGAACAAAAGCCAGGATATCTTTACGGATAAATCCGGATGTCGATCCAATGACACACCCCCATATTTCGACAGGACTTAAAGAGAATAAATTCGGCATCGATATGGAGAAATCTCTCGATGAATACCGCCGGGCAAAGAAGCTTGAACATATAGATGTGATAGGGGTAGACTGTCACATAGGTTCTCAGATTACAGAGTTATCTCCCTTCCTGGATGCTTTGGAAAGATTAAAAAAATTGATACATCTTCTCAGGGAGAATGATATTGATATACAATATCTTGATCTTGGCGGAGGTCTCGGTATTACCTATGATGAAGAGATCCCTCCTCATCCGTCAGAATATGCAGAGGCTATCATCGGTAAGGTAAAAGATATAAATTGTACGTTCGTATTTGAACCGGGAAGGGTAATCATAGGAAATGCCGGGATACTGGTTTCCGAGGTTCTTTATACAAAAGGCACTGATGACAAGAACTTTGTTATCGTTGATGCGGGAATGAATGATTTGATACGGCCCAGTCTATATGGTTCATATCATCATATTCAACCCGTTATTCAAAAAGAGAGAGAAAATTTTTCTGCCGATGTTGTTGGCCCCATTTGCGAGACCGGTGATTTTCTTGCAAAGAATAGAATGGTCCCAGGGGTTGAGAGGGGAGATCTTCTTGCCGTCATGAGTGCAGGTGCATATGGTTTTACCATGTCTTCAAATTATAATTCACGGCCGAGGGTAGCTGAAGTTCTTGTTAAAGATGACAGGTACTACGTCATCAGAAAAAGAGAGACATACGAAGATATAGCGAGAGGGGAGGAGATACCGGAATTTTTGCAGGAATAGATTTGATGTGCTTTAAATATTATCTGAATAAATATACTTGGAAGTAAATAAAAAAGGAGGAAGTCATGTTTAAGGGTGCAATTGTGGCGATTGTCACGCCTTTCAAGAATGGAGAGGTAGATGAGGAGGCATTGAGGGAACTTATCGAGTTTCAGATTGAAAATGGGACCGATGGGATAGTTCCCTGCGGAACAACGGGTGAGTCGGCGACCTTATCTCATGAGGAGCATGATCGAGTTATTGAAATAGCCATCGATGCTGTTAAAAAGAGAGTGCCTGTTATTGCCGGCACGGGATCCAACAGTACACGAGAAGCCATACGATTGACAAAACATGCTTATGAGGCGGGTGCTGACGCAGTATTAATGGTATCTCCTTATTATAACAGGCCCACACAGGAAGGGCTGTATCAGCATTATAAAACCGTTGCCGAGGAAGTTCCGATTCCGATCTTCCCTTACAATGTTCCGAGCAGGACGGGATCTAATGTTTTACCTGAGACCCTGGCAAGGTTATCAACAATCAGCAATATCGTTGGCGTAAAGGAAGCAACGGGAGACCTCAAGCAGATTAGCAAGGTCATCGATTTATGCGGTGATGATTTTATTGTTCTATCGGGTGATGATTTTACCGTGTTACCCATTCTTGAAGTGGGCGGAAAAGGAGTTATATCCGTTGCATCCAATGTTGCACCTGCTGATATGGCGGGCATGATCGATGCCTTTGAGGCGGGCGATAAGACAAAAGCAAGAGAACTGCATTACAAGATGCGCCCTTTAATGGATGCTCTCTTTTTCGAAACGAATCCAATTCCCAGCAAAGCTTCATTATTCATGATGGGAAAAATCGAGTATGAACTGAGACTTCCCTTGTGCAGAATGTCTGATGCCAATTATGAAAGATTGAAGAATGTTTTGGTAAATTATGGGTTGATCTAAAGGGAGAAGGATCAAGGCTCAAGGATAAAGGTTCAAGGATTAAGGGGATAACCATCCCTGGGACTTTAATCCTCATTGCTCATTGCTCAGTCCTTGCGGTTTTGCCGCATTAGGGGGAAAACTAATAAACTGAATGGAAATCTGCGTTTTTAAGAGGTGAACAAGATGATCAAAGCTGTTGTTACGGGTGGTGCTGGCAGAATGGGGGGGCGGATAATAAGCCTCATTTCCGGAACTGATGGCATAGAGGTAGTCGGTGCCGTTGAGCGGAAGGGACATCCTCTCACAGGCAAGGATGTGGGGGAACATCTGGGACTCGGCAAGACAGGTATTATTGTAGAGGATGACCTTTCAAAATGCATAGATGAGGGGGATGTCGTCATCGATTTCACACATCATGATATTGTTCCCAATCACCTCAGGATCGCTGCGGAAAAAAATAAGGCTATGGTCATAGGAACAACCGGTTTAACAGCGGATGAGATAGGGCTTGTAAAAGATCTGGCAAAAAAAACAAGATGTGTGATGGCGCCGAATATGAGTGTGGGCGTTAACGTCATGTTTAAAGTTCTTGATTATGTAGCCGGCATCCTGGGAGATGACTTTGATGTGGAAATCGTTGAAGCGCATCATAATTTAAAAAAGGATGCGCCAAGCGGAACTGCTGTGAAAATGGCTCAGATTATAGCTGATCGACTTGGACGAGATCTCGATAAGTATGGCACTTACGGGCGAAAGGGAATGATCGGTGAAAGGACAAAGGAAGAAATCGGTATTCAAACAGTCAGGGCTGGTGATATTGTCGGTGAACATACGGTCATTTTCGGTGGCATTGGTGAAAGACTGGAATTTATCCACCGGGCCCATAGTCGTGACAACTTTGCAAAAGGTGCCATCAGGGCTGCGAAATGGATCGTAAATCAGGACAACGGTTTTTATGATATGCAGGATGTTCTCGGTTTGAGAGAGTCGTAAGAGGAGCAAGGAACAAGGAGCAAGGAAAAAACTAATTTTGAATTTTTAATGTTGAATTTTGAATTACCGGTGAGTGGCATGGACGGGCTCGGCTGAGCGTTCGACGGCTCGACTGAGCTCACCGAAGTCTGAGCTCATGCAGAAGTTTCACCAAAGGCTGAACTTGTTTCAGCATTGTTTTGTCCGTGTTCAAGGATTGAAGGGGCGATGAGAAACGGTGAGAGAAGATGAGCGTAGCATTGTCTGTTTCATCGGATTAGGTTCCAATGTAGGTGACCCTGTTTCAAATTGCCTGGAATCTATTGAATGTATTTCCCTGTTTAGCCATATCAGGATTTCAAATAAGTCATCCCTTTACAGGACAGAGCCTGTTGGATTGAAGGAACAGGAATGGTTTGTAAATGGCGTTATTGAAATTAAGACGAAATACAAAGCCTCTACCCTTTTAAAAATTCTTCAACAGGTAGAAAATGACATGGGAAGAATAAGGGGAGAAAGATGGGGTCCGAGAACGATCGACCTAGATATTCTTTTTTACGGTCAGGAAATTATAAAAGAAAAAAATCTTTTTATACCTCACCCTGAACTTCACAGGAGACGTTTTGTTCTTATTCCCATGTATGAGATTGCGCCATACATTATACATCCGGCCTTCGGGATTTCTATTAAAGGTCTTCTTGGCAGGCTTCAGGATGAAAGCAGGGTGGACGTTCTGTTTTAAGGTTCAAATGCCAAAGCCTGAATGTCAAACGGAAAGTTGTATTTAAAAATGATTCGTTTAGTAATTACTGTCATTATTGTGTATCTGATATATCGTCTGGCAAAGGCGTTTCTTTTACCGTCAGGTAGAACATCAGAGAGTTTTCCCAAAAGCCCGGCTTCCATAGA
>CAZKGS010000003.1:17820-30634 GCA_964552105.1 uncultured Syntrophaceae bacterium | reverse complement strand
AGCATCAGCCTTCCAAGCTGAGGGTCGCGGGTTCGAATCCCGTTTCCCGCTCCATATTTATTAATCAGCTTGAAACCTGGCAAAGCGCTTATTCGTGAGCGTGTGAGGGCAAGATCGGGATTTCAGAATTTATTGGCCCACGTAGCTCAGTCGGTAGAGCACATCCTTGGTAAGGATGAGGTCACCAGTTCAATCCTGGTCGTGGGCTCCATTTCAACGAGAGTGGGCTTAGAAAGTAATGAGAAATATAATCACCCTTGCGTGTAGTGAGTGTAAGCGAAGAAACTACACAACGACAAAAAATAAAAGAACCATGCAAAGTCGCCTTGAAATGAAAAAGTATTGTCGGTTTTGTCGGGTTCACACGCTTCACAAAGAAACGAAATAATCTTATTCTCTTTGTTTGGAACAGGCCAGTAGCTCTAATTGGATAGAGCGCCGGACTCCAAATCCGGATGCTGGGGGTTCAAGTCCCTCCTGGCCTGCCATTTTATTTTTTTCAGTGTTGCGAAATGGAATAATCGGATGGAAAAGATAAAGGCAATTACATTGCAGGTGACTCAGTTTTTGAGGGAATCGCGGGTGGAGCTCAGGAAGGTAACCTGGCCGACACCGAAAGAAGCTCTCTCGTCAACATCAGTTGTTATTGTCGTTGTTATTATTATATCCATGTTTTTGGGGATTGTGGATTTTGGTTTAACTAAAATAATAAGATTGGTTTTAGGTTAAAACATATGGCTTTTAGATGGTACGTTATTCATACCTATTCCGGTTTCGAAAACAAAGTAAAGCTTGCCCTGCAGGAAGGGATAGCGACTGCTGGTATGGAAGAGTACTTCGATGATATTCTTATACCGGAGGAAGACATAGTTGAGCTTGTAAAGGGTGAAAAAAAAACCTCAAAGAGAAAATTCTTTCCCGGTTACGTACTTATACGGATGGAGCTGAATGATGATACCTGGCATATAGTTAAAAATACTCCTAAAGTTACCGGTTTCATAGGAAGTAAAGATAAAGCGTCTCCCATACCGGATGAAGATGTTCAGTCATTAAGAACAAGGATTGATGAGGGAACGCTGAAACCGAAGCCAAAATATAAGTTTGAAGAGGGAGACCATGTGAAGATTATAGATGGTCCCTTCACAAATTTTGACGGTGTGGTGGACGAGATAAAACCGGAAAAGGGTAAATTGCGGGTTATTGTTAGTATCTTTGGCAGATCAACGCCGGTTGAACTGGACTTCATACAAGTTGTTCAGCCTTGAGGTGTATAGTCGAATAAACGTATTGCATTCGCAACAAAAAAAGAAGTTAAGGTGATTATATAATGGCAAAAAAGGTTATAGCAAGCATTAAGCTTCAAATACAGGCAGGGAAAGCGACACCATCACCGCCGATCGGTCCGGCGTTGGGTCAGCATGGGGTCAATATTATGGAGTTTTGCAAGGCGTATAATGCCTTAACGCAAAAGCAGGAGGGTACGATTATACCTGTTATAATTACCGTATACGCTGACAGGTCTTTTACCTTTATTACAAAGACTCCACCGACCTCTGTTCTCCTTAAGCAGGCTGCTAAAGTTGCAAAGGGTTCAGGGGATCCCAAAAGGGAAAAGGTAGGAAATGTAACTGCTGCACAGGTTAGGGAGATTGCGGAATTGAAGCATCAGGATCTCAATGCAATAGATATGGAAGGTGCCGTAAAAATTGTAGAGGGAACTGCAAGATCCATGGGAATTGAAATAACCAATTAAATTGAGAGTGGAGTTTTTTACGATGTCAAAAAAGGGAAAAGGATTTCTTGATGTAAGAAAGAATGTTGAATCAGGGAAACGTTATGCATTGAGAGAAGCCGTGGATCTCGTGTTATCGACAACGAGGGCGAAATTCGACGAAACTGTCGATGCGGCCATTCGATTGGGTGTCAATCCGAGGCACGCAGATCAGATGGTAAGAGGAAGTGTTGTACTCCCTAATGGTCTGGGTAAGACTGTGAAAGTATTGGTTTTTGCAAAAGGTGATAAAGAAAAAGAAGCACTTGACGCCGGAGCAGATTTCACCGGTTCGGATGACTTGATTGAAAAGATTAAAGGGGGGTGGCTTGAGTTTGACAGGGTTATTGCCACTCCAGATATGATGGGAAGCGTTGGAAAACTGGGTAAGATCCTGGGGCCACGGGGGTTAATGCCGAATCCCAAGGTTGGCACTGTAACGTTTAATGTAGGGAATGCTGTAACGGAAGCGAAAGCCGGGAAGGTTGAGTTCAGAGTGGAAAAGGCAGGTATCGTCCACAGTCCGGTAGGAAAGGCTTCTTTCGGGGCAGATAAACTATATGAGAATATCCTTGCATTGCTGGAGACCATCATCAAGCTCAAACCTGCATCCAGTAAAGGAACATACTTAAGGTCAATTTCTCTCTCCACCACGATGGGTCCCGGGGTCAAAGCCGATCCTCTGGATGTACGAAATATTTTACGATAAAAAATCAAAGAGCAGCAAAAGTCCAAGACAGCAGGTACAGGAAGTTTAATCGGGTGTGTTCGGCCTGCCGAGACGAAATAGTGGCTCATTATTTCTTCCTGTATAGCGGTCTGACTTTCGAAATCACATAGTAAAAATTAATGTTGAAAGGAGGCTATTGATTTGGATCGAAGCAAAAAGGAGCAGATCGTTGCTGAGCTTCAAGAGAAACTTAAAGATGTAAAGTTGGCAATTCTTGCAGATTACAGCGGTATGAATGTTGCAAAGATCACGGAATTGAGGCATGAACTGAGGAAGTCGGATGCGGAGTTTAGGGTAATTAAAAACACGCTTCTTAAAATTGCCTCGAAGAATACTGATTTCAGTTTGTTCGACGAATATCTGAAAGGTCCAGTGGCGCTGGTTATGGATTTTGGGGATGTCGTCAAACCGACGAAAGTGCTGGTTGATTTTGCCAGGAAAAATGAAGAACTGGAACTTAAAATCGGTATGATGGATGGCAAATTCCTGACGGGAGAACAGATAAGAACTCTGTCCGAGTTGCCGAGCAGGGAAATTCTTCTGGGAAAACTCCTCTCCATGCTGATAACATCACAGACTTCGCTTGTAACGGTTTTAAGCGGTGTTTCCAGGAAATTTGTTCAGACTCTTGAAGCGTACCGTATCAAAAAAGAAAATTAAAATATACAGGAAGGAATAGAAAAATGGCAGGAACAAAAATTACGAAGGAAGACGTTGTAAAATTTATCGAGGGAATGACGGTTCTTGAACTGTCGGAACTGGTAAAGGAATTAGAAGAGAGACTGGGTGTTTCAGCTGCCGCTCCCGTTGCCATGGTGGGCGCAGTTGCAGGGCCTGCTGAGGCAGGTGAGGCAGAAGAAAAGACTGAATTTGATGTTGTCCTTACGGGGTTTGGGGAACAGAAAATTCAGGTGATCAAAGTCGTGAGAGCTCTGACAGGTTTGGGGCTGAAAGAGGCCAAAGACCTTGTCGAAGGTGTGCCGAAAGCGGTTAAGGAAGGTATATCTAAGGACGAGGCCGAAGAAGTTAAGGGAAAACTGGAAGAGGTTGGTGCAACCGTAGAAGTAAAGTAAAATATAAATTACCCCTCACAATTTATCTTGTGAGGGGTAAGAGGAATAAAGAAGTCTTATGGGCAGATATAGAAAAACTTTTGGTCATATTAAGGAAATAGTAGAGATACCAAATCTAATTGATATCCAGAGAAATTCCTATGCAAATTTTTTGCAGAAAGATGTTGACCCGCAGGCAAGGGGTAACTTTGGTCTTCAGGGGACTTTCAAAAGTGTAATGCCTATCGTGGACTTCGGCGGAAAATGTTCGCTGGAGTTTGTCAGTTACAACATAGGTAGGGGTCGCTATGATGAGAACGAATGTATGCAAAAGGGAATGACCTATGCGGCACCGCTGAAAATAGTTGTTAGGCTGGTTGTGTTTGATACTGATCGCAATAGCGGTCAGAAGAGTATCAGGGACATAAAAGAGCAGGAAATATACTTCGGAGAGATTCCTTTAATGACCGAGAAAGGTACTTTTATAGTTAACGGTACTGAAAGGGTCATTGTAAGCCAGCTTCACAGGTCACCCGGGATATTCTTTGATCATGACAAAGGAAAGACTCATTCAAGCGGAAAACTTATATATTCGGCAAGAATTATGCCCATCAGGGGTTCCTGGCTTGATATCGAGTTTGATCCCAAGGATATTCTCTACGCCAGGATAGATAGAAGAAGAAAGATGCCTGTCACTATTCTTCTCAAGGCTATGGGATACACAACCGAAGATCTTCTCAAGCATTTCTGCAGCATTGAAACAGTTTTTGTCGATGACAGCAAATTTTATCTTTCCATTGATAAATCCCTTATAGGCGAGAGGGTGGAGAAGGATATACTAGATCCGCAAACCGGCGAGGTTATCATAAAAAAAGGCAGAAAGATTTCCAAGACAACCATAAAGAAAATGGTTGATTCAAAGATAGGTCGAATGGATATTGAAGAGGATGACCTTGTGGGGAAAATAATTGCCGGTAACATTACGGATCCCGAGACAGGTGAAATCCTGTTCAAATGCAATGATGAACTCACTATAGAAGGGCTTCAATTGTTTTCTCAAAAAGATATTAAGGAGCTTCAAATTGTTCATCTGGGTGAGGATGGGGCAGACTCCTACATCAGAAGCACTCTCCTTCTGGATAAGATTGAAACAGAGGAAGAGGCGATAATAGAAATATACCGAAGGCTCAGGCCAAGTAATCCGCCCACCCTTGAAACGGCACGGAAGTTTTTCAACAGCCTCTTTTTTAGCACAGATACCTATGACCTTTCCGGTGTCGGAAGAGTTAAAATTAATTATAAACTCCGCTTGAATGTTCCGTCGGATGTGACGGTTTTGCGCAAGGAAGACATATTAGATGCCGTTGATTATCTCATTAATCTCAAGGATGGCGTGGGCGGTTACACTCTTGATGATATCGATCATTTGGGTAACAGGAGAATACGATCGGTTGGTGAGCTTATTGAAAATCAATACAGAATCGGTTTAGTCAGAATGGAGCGCGCCATAAAGGAAAAAATGAGCCTCCTCGATGTGGAAACCATGATGCCTCACGATCTCGTTAATGCCAAACCTGTTTCTGCAGTCATAAATGAATTTTTTGGAAGCAGTCAATTATCCCAGTTTATGGATCAGACAAATCCCCTTTCGGAGATTACCCACAAGAGACGATTGTCCGCTCTCGGGCCCGGGGGTCTTACTCGTGAAAGGGCGGGATTTGAAGTACGAGATGTACATAACACCCATTACGGCCGGATATGTCCTGTAGAAACTCCCGAGGGGCCCAACATAGGTTTAATTGTTTCTCTAAGTGCATATGCACGGGTGAATGATTTCGGCTTTATAGAAACACCATACAGGGTGGTAGAAAAAGGCAGAGTGCTCAATGAGGTTCGTTACCTTTCTGCAACAGAGGAAGAAAATTATATTATAGCCCAGGCAAACACCCCTGTTGATTCAGACGGGAAAATTGCCACTGAAATGGTTACGGCAAGAAAAGGAGGAGACTATATCACCGTTCCGTCGGGAGAAATAGGCTTGATGGATGTTTCTCCCCGTCAGCTTGTCAGTGTTGCCGCCGGGCTTATTCCCTTTTTGGAACATGATGATGCTAACCGTGCCTTGATGGGCTCCAATATGCAGAGGCAGGCCGTTCCCTTGCTGAGGCCTGATGCCCCTTTTGTAGGAACGGGAATGGAAGCGGTGGTTGCCCGGGGGTCCGGTGCGGTCGTTGTGGCAAAAAGACCCGGTGTTGTAGAAAATCTTGATGCCTCAAGAATAGTTGTTAAATGTGATGATGCCGGAACAGACGAATTTGATACGGTTGTCGATATATATAACCTGACCAAGTACCATCGTTCGAATCAGGACACATGCTTTAATCATAAGCCTATTGTCAATAAAGGAGACAGGGTTAATAGGGGTGATATAATAGCCGATGGTCCTGCCACACATGATGGAGAGCTTGCCCTTGGCAGTAACGTTATGGTTGCATTCATGGCATGGGGCGGATATAATTATGAAGATTCCATCTTAATCAGCGAAAGGGTTGTCAAGGAGGATGTTTATACATCCATTCATATTGAAGAATTCGAAACTGCAGCCAGAGACACAAAACTCGGCAGAGAGGAAATAACGAGGGATATTCCTAATGTAGGAGAAGAATCACTCGGCAATCTGGATGAAAGCGGGATTGTTCGAATGGGTGTTTTTGTGAAAGCCGGTGATATTTTAGTAGGAAAGATTACCCCGAAAGGCGAGACACAATTATCGCCGGAGGAAAAATTGCTGCGTGCCATATTTGGTGAGAAAGCAGGAGACGTGAGGGATACATCTTTGCGTGTTCCGCCGGGAGTGGAAGGGGTTGTTATCGATGCAAAGATCTTTAACCGCAGGGGTACAGAAAAAGATATCAGGTCGCAGCAAATAGAGGAGGAAGAAACCCAGAGATTACTTAAAGATCAAGATGATGAAATCAGTATTGTTACGGAAAGCGTAAAAAAGAAAGTTCTGGATTTGTTAATCGGGAAAACTTCTGCTTCGAAATTATCTGATCCCTACAAAAATAAAATCTTATTAAAGAAAAACGAAATTATCTCTGATGATACGCTGAATAATATTCCGTTTTATCTCTGGAAAGATATCTCATTAGCAGAAGAGGATGTTGAGGAGAAGCTGAAGAATATATTTATCAATCTCTCCGGGAAAACAGATATGATCAAAGCATCTTTTGAAGAAAAGATGGATAAAATGAAAACAGGAGATGAGCTCCCGCCGGGTGTCATAAAGTTGGTAAAGGTATATATTGCTATAAAGAGAAAGCTTTCAGTTGGTGACAAAATGGCGGGCAGGCACGGCAACAAAGGGGTGTTATCGAGAATATTGCCCGAGGAGGATATGCCGTTCTTCGAGGACGGTACCCCTGTTGATATCGTTTTGAATCCCCTGGGGGTTCCTTCGCGTATGAATGTCGGGCAGATTTTGGAGACTCATCTCGGGTGGGCGGCAAAGGGTCTGGGAGAAAAACTTCAATCTCTTATAGAAAAACATGAAAGTGGCGAATCAGTGAAGAAAGAGTTAAAAGATGTCTATTCTTCTCCAGAATTTAACAGCTTTATAGATGGAGTTTCCGAGGAAGATTTGAAAAAGGTTGTCGGCAGATTAAAGAAGGGTATTCCCATGGCCTCTCCGGTCTTTGATGGTGCCGAAGAAAGTGAGATAAAAAATATGCTCAAAATGGCCGATCTTCCGGAAAGTGGACAGAGCAGACTCTTTGACGGCAGGACAGGAGAGCCGTTTGATCAAGAGGTAACAGTTGGAATAATTTATATGATGAAACTTCATCACCTCGTGGATGATAAGATTCATGCCAGGTCAATTGGTCCATATTCTCTTGTCACACAGCAACCTCTCGGAGGAAAAGCTCAATTCGGTGGCCAGAGACTTGGTGAGATGGAGGTATGGGCCATTGAAGCCTATGGAGCCGCGCATGCACTGCAGGAATTTCTTACCGTTAAGTCCGATGATGTAGCTGGAAGAACAAGGATGTATGAAGCCATTGTAAAAGGCGAACATACATTGGACCCGGGATTGCCGGAATCCTTCAATGTGCTGGTTAAGGAATTGCAAGGTCTTACCATCGATGTGGAATTAATTGAAGACGTGGGGAATAAAAACCAGTAATCATTGACCCAAATAATTTAAACAATAAGTGGAGTTGATCCAGTGGAAGATATTTTTAGTTTTTTTGAAAAGCCAAAAGATCCTATACGATTTAATGCCATTAAGGTGTCTATCGCCTCGCCGGAAAAGATTATTTCATGGTCGCGTGGAGAGGTGAAAAAACCTGAGACAATAAACTACAGAACCTTCAAGCCGGAGAGAGATGGTCTTTTCTGTGCAAAAATCTTCGGTCCTGTGAAGGATTATGAATGTCTCTGTGGAAGATATAAGAGGATGAAGCACAGGGGAGTGGTTTGTGAAAAATGTGGTGTTGAGGTCATTCAGTCGAAAGTCCGCAGAGAAAGAATGGGACATATAAGTTTGGCGTCGCCTGTTGCCCATATCTGGTTCCTTAAAAGTCTGCCCAGCCGGATTGGAAATCTATTGGATCTGACCCTGAAGGAACTGGAAAAGGTATTGTATTTTGAGTCATGGATCGTCATGGATCCGAAAAATACTCCTCTTGGAAAGAAGCAAGTACTGGCTGAGGAAGAGTATCTGGAAGCGAAAGAAACATATGGTGAAGATAGTTTTGAAGCCGGAATCGGTGCCGGGGCTATAAGAAAATTCCTTGAGGAAATTGATCTGGAAGGACTGCAGAAAGAACTAAGAAGCGATTTGCGGGAAGCTACATCCGAAACAAAAAAGAAGAAGCTGGTAAAAAGACTGAAAGTTGTTGAAGCGCTGAAAAAATCCGGCAATAGACCTGAATGGATGGTGCTAACCGTTCTTCCCGTTATTCCTCCTGATTTGAGGCCGTTGGTTCCACTGGATGGTGGTCGTTTTGCTACATCGGATCTCAACGATTTATACAGGAGAGTCATTAACAGAAACAATCGTCTGAAGCGTTTGCAAGAGCTGAGCGCTCCGGAAATCATTATAAGAAATGAAAAAAGGATGCTTCAGGAAGCGGTTGATGTCCTCTTTGATAATGGAAGGCGTGGTAAAGCTATTACAGGTTCCAACAAGAGACCCTTGCGGTCCCTGTCTGATATGCTGAAAGGTAAGCAGGGAAGATTCAGGCAAAACCTCCTCGGCAAAAGAGTGGATTATTCCGGGAGATCTGTTATTACCGTGGGGCCCAATCTAAGGCTTCATCAGTGCGGTCTTCCCAAAAAGATGGCGCTGGAGCTATTCAAGCCGTTTATTTACAATCGTCTTGAAGAAAAAGGTTATGTTGCTACCGTTAAAAGTGCCAAAAAAATGGTTGAAAAAGAGTCTCCTGAGGTGTGGGATGCTTTGGACGAAGTTGTCCGCGAATATCCTATTTTGCTCAATAGAGCGCCGACCCTGCACAGACTTGGCATTCAAGCCTTTGAGCCTGTGCTTATAGAAGGAAAGGCAATTCAGCTGCACCCCCTTGTATGTGCAGCATTCAACGCCGATTTTGACGGTGACCAGATGGCTGTTCACGTGCCACTGTCTCTTGAGGCCCAGATAGAAGCCCGGGTTCTTATGATGTCGACAAACAACATCCTTTCTCCAGCCAACGGCAAGCCGATTATTGTGCCCAGTCAGGATATTGTTCTCGGTATATATTATATGACGAGATCAAAAGACCTTGTGAAGGGCGAGGATATGGTTTTTGCCAATCCTGAAGAGGTTCGAAGTGCGTATGACGCTGGTGAGGTTGCGCTTCACGCAAAGGTAAAGGTTCGTATCGATGGTGAGATTATAGAGACGACTGTGGGCAGGATATTGCTTCATGAAATCGTTCCTGATGAGATTCCTTTCAGTTTTGTCAATAAGGTCATCAATAAAAAGGAGATGGCCAATTTGATTGATTATAGTTACCGGTCATGCGGAGCCAAGACAACTGTTATATTGGCCGACAGGTTGAAGGATCTCGGTTTTGAATATGCTACCAGGTCCGGTCTGTCAATTGCCATCGATAATATGATTATTCCTGCCGGTAAAGAGGAAATTGTCTCTAAGGCGAATCTTGATGTTATAGAAATCCAGAAACAATATATGGATGGATTGATCACCGACGGTGAGCGTTACAATAAAGTTATTGATATATGGGCACAGGCGACTGAAAAAGTTGCCGATGAGATGCTCAGGGATATTGCTACAGAAGAATCAGGCCCTCCCGATAAGAAGGTCAGGGGCGAAAGCTTTAACCCTGTTTACATGATGGCCGATTCAGGCGCGAGGGGAAGTGCAGCACAGATAAGACAGCTTGCAGGAATGAGGGGATTAATGGCAAAGCCGTCCGGTGAGATCATTGAAACACCTATTACGGCTAACTTTAGAGAAGGACTGACGGTTCTCCAGTACTTCATTTCCACTCATGGTGCAAGAAAAGGCCTTGCTGATACGGCATTGAAAACAGCAAATTCCGGATATCTTACAAGGAGGCTTGTCGATGTATCTCAGGATTGTATCATCAGGGAGGTGGATTGTGGCACTATTGATGGAATCTATGTCTCCGCTCTTGTCGAAGGTGGTGAGATCATCGAGACGGCTGGTGAACGTGTCCTCGGAAGGGTTGCCCTTGAAGACATCAAGGATCCTTTTACCGGCGAGGTCCTGGTTGAGGCAAATCAGGAAATTGATGAAGCCCTTGCGGAGAGAATGGATAGGGCGGGTTTAGAAAGAGTTTTGATACGATCCGTTCTGACCTGTAAATCTAAACATGGTGTCTGTGCCAAGTGTTATGGGAGAGATCTGGCTCATGGCCACCTGGTAAATATAGGTGAAGCCGTTGGTATCATTGCGGCTCAGTCCATAGGCGAGCCTGGAACACAGCTAACCATGAGAACTTTTCATATCGGTGGTACCGCAAAGTTTGATGAACACTCTACTCTGGAAGCACGGCATGAGGGTATAGTGAAATTTGTCAATCTTAATTTAGCAAGGAAGCGAGAAGATGATCTTGTGGTTATGAGTAGAAGCGGAGAGGTTCATGTCCTTGATGAGGAAGGGCGAAACCGTGGAAAATATCCTGTTCCCTATGGAGCACATCTTAAATTTCAGGAAGGCAAAGAGATAAAGAGAGGGGAGAGGATTGCAGAATGGGATCCTTTCTCAATACCTATCCTCGCAGAAGTCGAAGGGACGATTAAGTTTGGAGATATTGTTGAAGGAAAGACCATGCAGGAGCTGGTCGATGAGACAACCGGTCTTTCCAGAAAAGTTATAGTTGAGTACAGGAATCTGGATTTACGCCCCCGTGTTTCGATAAAAGATAAGAGCGGAAAAACGGCCAAATCACCAGGGACCAAGGCTGATGCGAGACATCTGCTATCGATAGGAGCGAACATTGTTGTTGCAGAAGGAGATCCAGTCAAGGCAGGTGATATTATTGCCAAGATACCTCGGGAGACAACAAAAACCAAAGATATCACAGGAGGTCTTCCCAGGGTAGCCGAACTTTTCGAGGCGAGAAAACCCAAGGAATATGCTATTATTGCTGAAATAGATGGGACCGTTTCCTACGGGAAGGATTTAAAGGGGAAGAGACGGTTAATCCTGACTCCCGAAGTAGGTGAGCCGAAAGAATATCTCATGCCCAAGGGTAAACATGTAACTGTCCAGGAAGGTGACAGAGTTATGGCCGGCGAAGCCTTGATGGACGGGGCAAGTAACCCTCACGACATCCTGACTATCAAGGGAGAGAAGGAATTAGCCAGATACCTTGTCGATGAAGTACAGGAAGTTTACAGGCTGCAGGGTGTCAAGATAAATGATAAACATATAGAAATCATTGTGCACCAGATGCTAAAAAAGGTAAAAGTGGCGGACCCTGGTGACACAACATTACTTACAGGTGAACAAATTGACAAGATGGCGTTCGAAGAAGAAAATGAAAAGATTATAAGCGATGGCGGAATGCCTGCCATCGGGGAGCCGGTTCTCCTTGGGATTACAAAAGCGTCTTTGAATACTTCCAGCTTTATTTCTGCTGCATCATTTCAGGAAACGACTCGTGTACTGACAGAGGCTGCTATGTCCGGGAAAATCGATTACTTGAGAGGTCTTAAGGAAAATGTTATAATGGGAAGGCTGATCCCGGCGGGGACAGGACTTCCGATGTATAAGAAACTGGGGATCAAGATTGAAAAAAGTGAAGATTCAATGTCTGAAGATGAACAAATAGTAGAGAAAAGTCTTGACATACAAGTTGTGAATTGATAGATGTCTTGAGTTTTTTCTGACATTAATAGTAGTCTTGCTTGGAGGGATAATGCCCACGATAAATCAGTTGATTCGTAAGGGGAGAACGAAGATCAAGAAAAAAACTACGACACCTGCTCTTTCAAGCTGTCCCCAGAGAAGAGGTGTATGTGTGAGAGTTTATACTACAACACCAAAGAAGCCGAATTCCGCTTTAAGGAAGGTGGCAAGGGTTCGTCTTACCAGCGGTTACGAGGTGACCTCATATATCCCTGGTATAGGACACAATCTTCAGGAGCACTCTGTTGTCCTGGTAAGAGGAGGCAGGGTAAAGGATCTCCCCGGAGTGAGATACCATATCGTGAGGGGTTCTCTTGATACGATGGGTGTTCAGGACAGGAAGCAGAGCAGGTCAAAATATGGCACCAAAAGACCAAAGTAGTAAGGGATGATCTTATGCCGAGAAGAAGAGAAATAACAAAGAGAGAAATATTGCCGGATCCGAAATATAATAATGTGCTTGTGGCAAAGTTTGTCAATAATCTGTTGAAAAAGGGTAAGAAAAGTGTGGCTGATTCCATACTTTACGGGGCCTTTGATATTATAGAACAAAAGACGAAGGAATCACCTGTTGAGATTTTCGAAAGGGCTGTTGGTAATGTTAAGCCCGTTGTGGAAGTAAAGTCGAGGAGAGTGGGTGGCTCTACTTATCAGGTGCCGACGGAGGTATCGCCCACACGAAGGGTTGCATTGGCAATCAGATGGTTGATAAATAGTGCAGGGAATCGTTCCGAAAAAACTATGCGAGAGAAGTTAGCTGCCGAGTTGCTTGATGCGGCTAACAATAGAGGGATCGCAGTTAAAAAGAGAGAAGATACGCATAAAATGGCTGAGGCGAATAAGGCCTTTGCCCATTACAG
>CAZKGS010000003.1:0-17720 GCA_964552105.1 uncultured Syntrophaceae bacterium | reverse complement strand
TGAACAAAGCAATCAACCATTTTTTACTTAAAGGAGGTAATTGAAAAATGGCTAAGAAAAAGTTTGAGAGAACTAAGCCGCACCTGAATGTCGGAACGATTGGACATGTGGATCATGGTAAGACAACATTGACCTCTGCAATAACAAAACACTTAGCAAAGAAAGGATTGGCCGACTTTATGGCCTTCGATGCTATCGATAACGCTCCGGAAGAGAAGGAAAGGGGCGTTACGATTAATATTGCCCATGTCGAATATCAGACGGAAAAAAGGCATTACGCCCATGTCGATTGTCCGGGGCATGCTGACTATATAAAGAATATGATCTCGGGAGCTGCCCATATGGATGGAACAATTCTGGTGGTGGCTGCATCGGATGGTCCTATGCCCCAGACGAGGGAGCACATTCTCCTGGCAAGGCAGGTTCAGGTTCCTTATGTTATTGTTTATTTAAACAAGGTTGATTTGGTTGATGATCCGGAGTTGCTCGATCTCGTTGAACTTGAGGTAAGGGAGCTCTTGACTGAGTATGACTTTCCCGGTGATGATATTCCAATTATACGGGGATCAGCCCTGAAGGCCTTGGAGAGTGATGATTCCGATTCTGAGGATGTCAAGAGCATCTGGGAGTTGATGGATGCCATTGATAATTACATCCCCGAGCCGGAACGTGATCTGGATAAACCGTTTCTTATGCCTGTCGGTGACGTGTTCAGCATTTCCGGTCGTGGCACCGTTGTTACCGGAAAAGTGGATCGAGGCATTATAAAAACTGGAGAAGAGGTGGAGATCGTTGGTATCAGGCCCACGTTTAAGACGGTTTGCACCGGTGTGGAAATGTTCCGCAAAACCCTCGATGAAGGAAGAGCAGGTGAAGATATTGGTGTGCTTCTCAGGGGTATAAAGCGGGATGAGGTAGAGAGAGGTCAGGTTGTGGCAAAAACGGGAACGATTACTCCTCATACAAAGTTCAAGGCACAGGTTTACGTCCTGACGAAAGAAGAAGGTGGAAGGCATACGCCCTTCTTCTCCGGTTACCGTCCCCAGTTCTATTTCAGGACGACGGATGTTACCGGTGTTGCTACACTGTCCGGGGGAGTAGAGATGGTAATGCCTGGTGATAATGTAGAGCTGGAAGTCCAGTTAATAACACCTATAGCGATGGAAGAACAGCTCAGATTTGCTATTCGTGAAGGCGGCAGGACTGTCGGCGCTGGTGTTGTGAGTAACATTTTAGAGTAACGGCTTAGAAGGATACATGGAAAATCAAAAGATTAGAATACGTCTCAAGGCGTATGATCACAAGTTGCTGGATAGATCTGCGCAGGATATTGTTGAAACTGCGAAGAGGACTGGTGCCCGTGTGGCAGGGCCAATACCTCTTCCGACTAAAATAAATAAATACTGTGTGATCAGGTCACCTCATGTTGATAAAAAGTCTCGGGAGCAGTTTGAGATCAGAACGCATAAAAGGCTTATTGACATTATAGACCCGACGCAGTCGACTGTGGATACTCTCATGAAACTGGATCTTTCAGCCGGTGTTGACGTAGAGATAAAATTGTAATTTTGTCGTGGCGTGGGGAGATGGGTTTTTTCCAAATTCTATCTCCTCCTTTTTTGTACGAAATTGTAAGCTATTTTTGAAGAGATCATTAAGTGCGATGAAAAAGGGACTTATAGGTAAAAAATTGGGTATGACCCAGATATTCTGGGAAGGTGGTGCTGCTATTCCCGTTACGGTTATAGAAGCCGGCCCCTGTGTTGTTATACAAAAGAAGACCAAAGAAACTGGTGGTTATGATGCCATTCAACTGGGGTTTGGCCGAAAGAAAGAAAAGAAGGTTACGAAACCTCTGCAGGGGCACTTTAAAAAAGCGGATAAAGGATATTTCCAATTTCTCAGAGAATTCCGGATGGAATCCCCTTACAACTATGAAGTAGGGCAAGAATTGAAAGCGGATATTTTCGAGGTGGGTGATCACGTTGATGTGATCGGGACGACGAAAGGAAAAGGCTTTGCGGGAGTTATCAAGAGGCATGGTTTTCATGGCGGCAGGGCTACCCATGGTTCAATGTTTCACAGAGCCCCTGGTTCTATAGGTGCCAGCGCAAGTCCCTCAAGGGTGTTTAAAGGGACGAGACTGCCAGGGCACATGGGAAACAAAAGAGAGACTGTGCAAAACCTCGCTGTAATGGCAGTCATGGCAGATAGAAATCTGATTTTAGTTAAAGGGGCTGTTCCCGGCAGTAGAAATGGTGTCGTCTTAATTAAAAGTGCCGTAAAGGGTAGCTAACAAAAGGTATTGAGTGGTAAAAATGTCGGTTTTAAGCGTATACGATATTGAAAAAAGTAAGGTATCTGAATTGGAAGTAAGCGATTCCGTTTTCGGAGTACCAATCAAAGAACATTTAATATATGAAGTTGTAAGAATGCAGATGGCTTCGAGGAGAAAGGGTACCGCATCTACAAAAGGCCGAAGTGATGTCAGGGGAGGTGGCAGAAAACCATGGCGTCAGAAAGGAACAGGAAGGGCAAGGGCTGGCACGATACGGTCTCCTATCTGGAGAGGCGGTGGTATCGTGTTCGGGCCTAAACCCCGAGATTATTCCTATAAAATCCCCAAGAAGGCTAGGAAAGCTGCCCTCAGGTCTGTTCTGAGTTTAAAGGTCAAAGAAAATAAGTTATTGATACTCAGAGATTTTCCTATGGAGGAGATAAAAACAAAGAAATTTAAGGAAGTACTTGACAAATTTGAGTTGAAGAGCGTTCTTTTTGTGCTGGATAAGTCAGATCCCACACTTGAGAAATCTTCGAGAAATATCAGAGATATTAAAATGATGCGATCAGAGGGTGTTAATGTTTACGATCTTTTAAAATATGATAATCTGGTTATGTTAGAACCTTCTGTAAAGATGATAGAAAGGGCTTTGTTGTCATAATGGATCTATATTCCGTCATTAAGAGGCCACTTGTTACTGAAAAAACCACGATTGCGCGGGATGAAGGGAATAAATATTTCTTCGAGGTTGACCGCAGAGCAACAAAAATCGATATTAACAGTGCCGTTGAAAAAATCTTTAAGGTTAAAGTCGTTGAAGTTAATACGATTAATATGAAAGGCAAGAAAAAACGATCGGGGCGAATCATGGGCAAGAGAAAAAACTGGAAAAAGGCGGTTATTACTCTTGCTGCTGGTAATAGTATAGAAATTTTTGAATAGAAAAAGGTTAAGGATTAATGGCAATTAAATCGTATAAACCAACATCGCCAAGTCGACGGTCCCAGACCTGTTTGACCTTTGATGAGATTACTGTAACGAAACCGGAGAAGAGTCTTTTGCTGCCGCTGAAAAGGACAGGCGGACGAAATAATAGAGGCCGGATAACGAGCAGGCATATAGGTGGGAGGCACAAAAGAAGATACCGGATAATAGATTTCAGACGTGAAAAAATGGATATTCCCGCAAAGGTGGCTTCCATAGAATACGATCCAAATCGATCCGCCCGGATAGCGCTTCTTCATTACCGCGATGGAGAAAAAAGGTATATCCTTTGGCCTGTGGGGCTTGAAGTTGGAGATACGGTTATCAGTAGTGACAAGGCGGACATAAAACCGGGTAATACGATTCCCTTGAAGAATATACCGTTAGGTTCACATATCCATAATGTCGAGCTTAAGATTGGTAAGGGAGGACAATTAATCAGAAGTGCCGGAACATATGCTCAGCTTATGGCAAAGGAAGGGGCATATGCCCAGGTTCGACTCCCGTCCGGGGAAGTCAGGAAAGTTCTTTTAGAATGTAAGGCCACCTTGGGACAGATAGGGAATATTGACCACGAGAATGTAAGTATTGGTAAGGCAGGTAGAACGAGGTGGTTGGGGAGGCGGCCCAAAGTTCGTGGTGTCGTAATGAATCCAGTCGATCATCCCATGGGCGGAGGAGAAGGGAAATCGTCCGGAGGGAGGCATCCCTGTACTCCGTGGGGCGTTCCTACAAAGGGCTATAAAACAAGAAAGAATAAGTCCTCCGATAAGTATATTGTAAAGAGAAGAGGTTAAAGGGTGGCACGTTCAGTTAAGAAGGGTCCGTTTGTTGATGAGAAACTGTTGGGGAAGGTAGAAAAGGCCGAAGAGACGGGGAGTAGATCTGTAATAAAAACATGGTCTCGACGTTCTACGGTCACTCCTGAATTTGTAGGACATACATTTGCTGTGCATAATGGGAAGAAGTTTATTCCCGTTTTTATTACGGAAAATATGGTCGGGCATAAACTTGGCGAATTTGCACCGACGAGAACGTTTTACAGCCATGCCGGAGACAGAAAGTCGCGGATGAAGAGAAGATAGGCTGTAACTAAAATTGACTCTCGGAGTTTTATGAGACATGGAAACAAAAGCTGTTTTAAAATATGTTCGAATCTCGCCGCAGAAGACGAGATTAGTGATTGATATGGTTCGGGGTAAAGGGGTTGAGGAAGCAGATAGAATACTTACCTTTACGCAGAAAAAAGCGGCGGGTATTGTCAAAAAAGTATTGAAATCAGCTGTTGCGAATGCCGCTCAGAATCCGAATATAGACGAAAACATACTCTATGTAAAAGAAATATTTGTTGGACAAGGTCCTTCCCTGAAGAGGTGGAGAGCAAGGGCACAGGGAAGAGCCGCACCAATTAAAAAAAGAATGAGCCATATAACGGTTATACTTGATGAACAATGAGAAAGCAGGAGGTGACGCTTGGGTCAAAAGGTAAATCCTATTGGGTTTAGATTAGGTGTGATTAAGACTTGGGATTCCCAGTGGTTTTCGCAAAAAAAATATCGTCAATTACTTCATGAAGATATAAAGATCAAAAAGTATCTAAAAGACAAGTTTTATCATGCAGGGATATCGAAGATAGAAATTGAAAGGGCTGCTGACAAGGCCAAGATTAATATGCGTGCAGCTCGTCCTGGAATTATTATAGGTAGAAAAGGGGCTGAGATAGATAAGCTAAAAAAAGACCTTGAAAAAATGATAACAGGAGAGGTTATCATTAATATTCTTGAAGTACGAAAACCGGAGGTGGATGCGCAGCTTGTTGCTGAAAATATCTCCCTTCAGCTTGTGAGAAGAGTTGCATTTAGAAGAGCAATGAAGAGAAGTGTGACATCGGCTCTTAAATTCGGTGCCCAGGGAATCAGGGTCTCCTGTGCAGGGAGACTGGGCGGAGCCGAAATGGCGAGAAGAGAATGGTATCGAGAAGGAAGAGTTCCCCTTCATACCTTGAGGGCAGATATCGATTATGGTTTTGCGGAAGCTATGACAACTTACGGGGTTATAGGCGTGAAGGTACTTATATTTCACGGAGAAGTTTTGCCTGACAAGAAAGAGATTAACAGTTAGTGGTCAGTGGTGAGTGGTCAATAATCAGGCCTTTTATCAACTGATAACTATTGAGGGATATTTAGCTTCTACTTTTTATCGTTTACTGCTCAATGATAGTTTTTAGGAAAGCGGATATACGGCAGATAGAAGCAATATTAGGATTTGAATTATGTTAGCTCCAAAAAGAATAAAGTATAGAAAAGTGCAAAAGGGCCGCATGTCCGGTAAAGCCAAGGGAGACTCCAAGATTGATTTTGGCATGTACGGTATTCAGGCGACTGAATGTGGTTGGGTAACAGCGAGACAGATTGAGGCTGCCCGTATCGCAATGACCCGATATGTAAGACGTGGTGGAAGGATCTGGATTAGAATATTTCCCCATAAATCGGTTACGAAAAAACCGGCAGAAACCCGCATGGGAAAAGGAAAGGGATCTCCTGAAGAGTGGGTTGCCGTCGTCAAGCCGGGCAGGGTTCTTTATGAAATAGAAGGGGTTTCAAAAGAGATTGCTCGAGAAGCTTGCAGATTGGCATCTCACAAACTTCCAGTGGCAACAAAGTTTCTTACCAGGGAGATATTTGATGAAGATTAAGGAAATGAGAGACCTCAATGCAGACGATTTAAACGAAAAAGAGGGAAGCTTTGTAAAGGAACTTTTTAAGCTCCGTTTCAGACATGCTGCGGGACAGCTGGATTCCACTGCTGTCTTGAAGCAGGTAAGGAGAGATATTGCTCGTGTAAAGACGGTTCTCAGGGAAAAGGAGGATAGCAAGTAAGTTATGACAGAAAGGGGTAACAGAAGAACCTTACAGGGCGTAGTGGTAAGCAATAAAATGGACAAGACAGTCGTTGTTTTAACTGAAAGACTTGTCAAGCATCCCAAGTTTCATAAGTATCTGAGGAGACATGTTAAATACAAGGCCCATGATGAGAGAAATGGGTGTAATATTGGCGATAAAGTATTAATTATCGAATCACGTCCGCTCAGCAAGGAAAAGAGATGGAGGGTGCGTGAAGTACTGGAAAGGGCGAAATGAGAAAAAATGCCTGTTGGCTGGTATATGACACGGACACGTTGCGGGGTGATTTATGATACAGATGCAGACAATATTAAATGTGGCGGATAACTCGGGTGCCAAAAAAGTATCTTGTATAAAAGTCCTGGGTGGAACCAGAAGGAGATATGCCTCTGTGGGCGATGTAATAGTTGTTTCTGTGAAAGAAGCTATTCCCAATTCCAAGGTTAAAAAAGGGGATGTTATGAAGGCAGTCGTTGTGAGAACGAAAAAGGAAATAGGCCGGTATGACGGTTCCTGTCTCAGGTTTGACGAAAATTCCGCTGTCTTGATTAATGAGCAATTGGAGCCTGTCGGAACAAGAATATTTGGACCGGTGGCCCGTGAGCTTAGAGCCATGCGATTTATGAAAATAGTTTCTCTGGCTCCTGAGGTTGTATAACGTTCTGTTCGTTTTATAAAGTTACAATGAGGATTTGGAAATGCGCACAATGCATGTAAAAAAAGGCGATATGGTACAGGTAACAACCGGCAAGGAAAAAGGAAAAACCGGTAAGGTGCTTACCATTATAAAAGATAAAAATCGTGTCGTCGTTGAAAAAATGAATATGGTAAAGAAGCATCAGAGGCCTGATGCTAAGGGTAAAGGCGGCGTTGTTGAAAAAGAAGGATCCATTCATATGTCCAATGTGATGCTCATGTGTAATAAATGTAATGCAGGTGTTCGGATAGGGTTCAAAGTATTGGAAGATGGCAAAAAGGTCCGTATCTGTAAAAAATGTAAAGAGATATTGGATGAATAGGTTAAGGAAGAGTTCATGGTAAGGTTAAAGGAATATTATCAAAAAGAAGTAGTGCCTGTCTTGATGAAGGAGTTGAAGTATACAAACAAAATGGAAGTACCCAGGATTGAGAAAATTGTCGTGAATATGGGTTTGGGTGAAGCGATTCAAAATATCAAGATACTGGATAGTGCTACTGGGGAACTTGCCATGATCGTGGGGCAGCGGCCCGTTGTTACCAAGGCGAGAAAATCGATTGCTACCTTTAAACTTCGTAAAGGCATGTCAATAGGGTGCATGGTAACATTGAGAAAGGAACGAATGTATGAGTTTTTGGACAGGCTTGTTAGCGTAGCCATTCCAAGAATCAGA
Organism: uncultured Syntrophaceae bacterium; assembly: GCA_964552105.1. Classification (GTDB taxonomy): domain Bacteria; phylum Desulfobacterota; class Syntrophia; order Syntrophales; family UBA6807; genus CAZGAK01. The sequence goes on along the minus strand of CAZKGS010000003.1, from coordinate 10,182 downwards.
GATTTCAGAGGAATTCCGCCGAGTTCCTTTGACGGGCTGGGAAATTTTTCCATGGGGATTAAAGAACAGTTTATCTTTCCTGAGATAGAATACGACAAGATTGATAAAGTCAGGGGTATGAATGTAACGATTGTCACGTCTGCAAAAACAGATGATGAGGCACGGGAGCTCTTGAGACTGATGGGGATCCCCTTTAGAAATTAGACGTAAAGGGCCGGAGGAGTAAATGTGGCGAAGAAATCCTTAATTGCAAAAGCGAAGAAGAAAAATAAATTTTCTGTCAGGGACTACAATCGATGTCCCCTCTGCGGGAGACCCCGGGCTTATTACAGAAAATTTGATATGTGCAGATTGTGTTTGAGAAAACGTGCACTGAACGGGGAAATTCCCGGTGTGATAAAATCAAGCTGGTAAAGGAGAAGCTTTATGGGAATGTCCGATCCTATTGCTGATATGCTGACAAGAATAAGAAACGCCAATCATCGAAGGTTCAGTAGTGTCGATGTGTTTCTTTCTAAGATGAATTTGAATATTGCAAAAGTATTGAAAAAAGCAGGGTATATAAGCGGATTTGAGGTTAAAAGAGATAGTGGCAGGCTGGCAGGAGGAATGTTGCGGGTTTACCTCAAATATACGGATTTAAATGAAAGAATTATAACAGGCATACAAAGAATTAGTAAACCCGGGAGAAGATTCTATGTGGGGAGCAAAGAAATCCCCCAGGTTCTGAATGGTTATGGTCTGTCTGTTCTCTCAACATCCAAAGGTATCTTAACCGATAGCGAAGCACGAAGGATGAATCTGGGCGGTGAGATCCTTTGTAATGTATGGTAATATGGTGTAAAAATCGGGAGATTCACTCATGTCAAGGATTGGTAAGAAGCCGATAGAAATTCCTAAAGGCGTAAAGATTAAACTGAATAAATCTGAAATAGTGGTTGAAGGTCCGAAGGGAACTCTTTCGCGGGAAATCCCCGGGGAAGTGGAAGTTATAGTGGATAACGACACAATTTTTGTCAACAGGCTTTCTGATAACAAGCGTGGAAGATCCTTTCATGGTCTTGTTAGAACGTTAGTTGCTAACATGGTAACCGGTGTCATCGGGGGATTTGATAAGGTCCTTGAGATAAGCGGTGTTGGTTATCGTGCAGCGGTGCAGGGTGATCTTTTGACCTTGTTTGTTGGTTTTTCCAAGCCCGTGGAATATAAAATTCCAGAAGGGATTTCTATAAAAGTTGAAAAACAGGTAAACATGGTTGTTTCTGGTATAGATAAGGAGTTTGTTGGAATGGTAGCAGCAGAAATAAGGGATTTCAAGAAACCTGAGCCTTACAAGGGTAAGGGAATCAGGTATGCCGGTGAAAAGATAAGAAGAAAAATTGGCAAGTCTGTTGGTGCATAATAATTAAGCTACACAGAGGGGTTTGACGTTGGGATCAGCAAAGAAATTAGAACGGATAAGACAAAAGCGCGCAAAGAGGGTTAGAAGTAAGGTTTTTGGTACAGGGGAAAGGCCACGGTTGTCAGTGTTTCGGAGTTCCAGACATATATATGTTCAGGCTATTGCTGATGATGTAAGCCAAACCCTGGCTTTTGCCTCAACTCTCAGTAAAGAACTCAAGGGGAACCTTGGCGGATTGAATAAAAGTGAGGCTGCCAAGGAAGTGGGTAAATTGCTGGCAAAAAAGTTAACCTCTCAGAATGTTAGTAGTGCTGTCTTTGACAGGGGTAGATTTCTTTACCATGGCAGGGTAAAGGCCCTTGCCGAAGGTGTCAGAGAGACAGGCTTGAAGTTTTAGTCGGATTGTTATGGATTTTTTATTATAAAGGCATACTGTATGAATAAGGTAAATATGGAAGAAACAGAAATTCTTGATAAGGTTATAGCTATTAAGAGGACGGCCAAAGTTGTCAAGGGTGGCAGGAGATTCAGGTTCAGCGCCGTTGTAGTTGTTGGTGACGGGAATGGTTCTGTAGGTATAGGGTTGGGAAAGGCCCATGAAGTACCCGTGGCGATCAAAAAGGGTATGGAAAAGGCGAAGAAAAATATGGTCGATGTAGCCATTATAGACAAAACAATTCCCCATGAGATCATAGGTCATTATGGAGCAGGTAAGGTATTGTTAAAGCCCGCCTCTAAAGGAACAGGTCTCATAGCAGGAGGCGCCGTAAGGGCAGTCCTGGAAGTGGCCGGTGTTCAGAATATATTGACAAAATGTCTTGGTTCACATAATCCCCACAATCTTGTGAAGGCTACGATGGATGGTCTGATGAGATTGAAAAGGCAAAAAGACATTACAGCTCTCCTGGACAAAAATATTGCTGAGGCATAAATATTCCATATGGGGGTGCATTGTTGTGGGAAATAAACTGAAGATAACGTTGGTTAAGAGTTCCATAGGAAGACCGGGCAAACAAAAAAAAGTGCTTGGCGGGTTGGGGCTCAGCAAATTAAATAAAACTGTTTATTTGAATAATACTGCTGAAATTCGTGGCATGATCAGAAAGGTTTCTCATCTGGTTTCTGTTGAAGAATATGAGGTAAATGGGGTATGAAGTTAAGTGAATTGAAACCTCCTGAGGGTTCCAGAAAAAAGAGAAAACGTGTGGGTCGTGGCAACGGTTCGGGTCATGGAGGAACATCCTGCAGGGGATCAAAAGGCCAGAACTCCCGTTCCGGTGGCGGAGTGAAACCTGGATTTGAAGGCGGACAGATGCCGCTGACCAGGCGGTTGCCGAAAAGAGGGTTTTACAACAGATTCAGAAAAGATATCATTGCTGTCAATATTGAGCAGTTGAAAAGGTTTGAAGAGAGTTCTGTCGTCGATACTGATGCACTGTTAGAAAGAGGGATTATTAAGAGAAAAGGTGATGGCATCAAAATACTGGGCAAAGGGGATATAGATTATCCACTCACTGTTAAGGTTAATAATATAAGCCGTAGTGCAAGGGAAAAAATTGAAGCTTCGGGTGGTTCGGTAGAGGTTATCTGAGTTGCTGGGTGGTTTTAAAAATATTTCAAAAATACCGGAACTCCAGAAGAGGATAATTTATACTTTCCTTCTTCTTGCTGTTTACAGGATAGGTGCTCATGTCCCTACGCCGGGAATAGACACACAGGCCCTGGCTGCTTTTTTTGAGCAGGCCAGGGGTTCTTTGTTAGGGCTCTTTGACATGTTTGCAGGGGGGGCGCTCAGCAGGTTATCGGTATTTGCGCTGGGAATTATGCCCTATATCAGTGCGTCTATTATCCTGCAATTACTGACGGTGGTTATTCCCCATCTTGAAAGTCTTTCTAAAGAAGGGGATGCCGGCCGGAGAAAGATAACCCAGTATACACGGTATGGTACAGTGCTTTTGAGTTTGATCCAGGGATTTGGTATTGCTGTTGGTCTGGAGAATATGGCAGGTCCCACGGGCGTATCTATTGTTATGAATCCGGGTTGGGGCTTTCGCCTGATGACCGTCATTACTCTCACGGCTGGGACTTCATTTATCATGTGGCTGGGAGAAAGCATTACCGAAAAAGGGATTGGCAACGGTATATCCCTTATCATTTTTGCCGGTATTGTTTGCAGAGGTCCCGCGGCGATTTTGAATACATTTCGTTTACTGTCAACAGGTGAGATGGGTATTTTTTTCATCGTTATCATGATCGTGTTAATGATTGCTGTTGTTGGAATAATTGTATTTGTGGAGAGCGGTCAGAGAAGAATACCCGTTCAATATGCCAAGAGAGTTATAGGAAGAAAAATGTACGGGGGGCAAACGACCCATTTACCATTAAAGGTAAATACCGCAGGGGTTATACCTCCGATTTTTGCCTCATCAATTATTATGTTTCCGGCAACGATAGCAAATTTTGTTCCCCATCCATGGATGAAAGCGTTTGCCGGCTACCTGATGCCTGGCAGGTTTGTTTATGAATCCATGTATGTAGCGTTTATCATTTTTTTCTGTTATTTTTATACAGCCGTTACATTTAATCCTGTAGATGTGGCGGATAACATGAAAAAACATGGTGGCTATGTTCCGGGGATCAGGCCCGGTAAAAGAACAGCAGCATATATAGACAAAGTTCTGACAAGACTTACCTTCAGTGGGGCCCTTTACGTTTCGGCTGTATGTGTATTGCCCAGTATCCTGATAAGCCAGTTTAATGTTCCTTTCTACTTTGGAGGGACAGCGCTTCTTATTGTCGTGGGAGTTGCTCTTGATACTGCCGGTCAAATAGAAACCCATATGTTAACACGGCAATATGAAGGATTTATGAAGAAGGGACGAGTAGCAAGAAGACGATGATGACTTTGAGGAGATCTGAACGGTAAGAAATATGGTCATGTTAAAATCTGCTGAAGAAGTTGAGAAGCTAAGGAAAAGTAATTATATAGTAGCTGAAGTATTGGAAGGGCTTAGGGAGTTAATAAAACCTGGTATTACAACCAGAAAACTTGATGTATATGCCGAAGAGACGACAAAAAAAAGGGGAGCAGTTCCTGCCTTTAAAGGATATATGGGATACCCTGCTTCATTGTGTGTTTCTGTTAACTCTGAGGTCGTACATGGAATACCTTCGGAAACGGTCCTTAAAGAAGGTGATATAATCAGCATGGACTTTGGGGTACTTTATAAGGGATATTACGGTGATTCCGCAATTACCGTGCCAGTGGGCAAGGTTTCAAGTGTTGCGGTAAAATTGATGAAAATAACAGACGAGGCTCTTTATAAGGGAATAAACGAGGCAAAAGCTGGTAATAGATTGGGAGATATATCGGCTGCTGTACAGGACCATGTCGAAGGTGCCGGCTTTTCTATCGTAAGAGATTTTGTTGGCCACGGAATAGGCAGAAGTCTTCATGAAGATCCGCAGATTCCTAATTACGGTTTGCGGGGAAGGGGTATCGAATTAAAAAACGGTATGGTATTCGCTATTGAACCGATGGTTAATGAGGGTACCTTCAAGGTAAAAGTGCTAAAGGATGGCTGGACAGTGGTTACATCGGATGGCAAACTGTCTGCTCACTTTGAACATACGATAGCTATTACAGAAAATGGCCCCGTGATACTAAGCAGATTAGTGTAGGGATACTCTGACATAGTGTAAAATAGTATGTGACGAACTGATTGGAGATGTAAGTTTATGGCAAAAGAGGAAGCCATTGTTGTCGAGGGTAAGGTAATAGAACCACTTCCAAATGCCATGTTTCGTGTCGAACTTGAGAATGGTCACCGGGTTCTCGCACATATCTCCGGTAAAATGAGAATGCATTTTATTAAGATATTACCCGGAGATAAAGTGACCGTTGAGCTTTCTCCTTATGACTTAACCCGGGGAAGGATTATATACAGAACAAAATAAGCCCGTTCATATAGGCTTTGTCGTTATTAGGAGGGAGTGTTTACAATGAAAGTACGAGCTTCTGTTAAAAAGATGTGTGATAAGTGTAAAATCATCAAAAGACGCGGTGTGTTGCGAGTGATATGCGAGAATCCCAAGCATAAGCAGAGACAGGGGTAATAACAGGAGGTTTTATAGTGGCAAGAATTGCTGGAGTAGATTTACCCAAGAACAAGAGGATGGAAATTGCTCTGACCTACATTTATGGTATAGGAAGGTCAAAAGCAAAACAGATACTTGAAGAAGCCGGGATCGATTTTAACACAAAAACCGATAACCTTGCCGATGAACAGGTAACCGCTATAAGGGATATTATAGATAAAGAACACAAAGTTGAAGGTGATTTAAGAAGAGATATTGCCATGTCGATCAAACGTCTCATGGATATAGGGGCTTATAGAGGATTGAGACACAGGAGAGGCCTTCCCGTAAGGGGCCAAAGAACGTGTACGAATGCAAGAACAAGAAAAGGCCCCAGAAGAGCAATTGGAGGCAAGCGGAAATAATTACCGGTCCGGAGGAAAAATGGCTAAGCGGAAGAGAAAAAGCGGAAAGAAGAAGGAAAGAAAGAATATATCTGAAGGTATCGCTCATATTCAGTCGACCTTTAATAATACAATTATAACGATTACGGATGTAAGTGGTAATGTGATATCGTGGTCCTCATGTGGAGTTCAGGGATTTAAGGGGTCAAGAAAAGGAACTCCCTTTGCCGCACAACAGGCAGGCGAGGATGCTGTTAAAAAGGCCAGAGAACATGGGGTTAGAAGTGTGCAGGTATATGTGAAAGGGCCGGGCTCGGGTCGAGAATCTGCACTGAGAGCTATCCAGGCGGCAGGATTGAACATTACCCTTATCAGGGATGTTACGCCTATTCCTCATAATGGTTGCCGTCCCCCAAAGAAACGTAGAGTGTAAGATTTAATTAATGAAAGAAATGGAGGAGTACTTTGGCAAGATATAGAGAATCTTTATGCAGGTTGTGCCGAAGTGAAGGATTGAAACTGTTTTTAAAAGGAGACAGATGTTACAGTGATAAATGTGCTTTCGAAAGAAAAGGATATGTTCCGGGAGAGCATGGACAATTACGGAGAAAGCGGACGGATTACGGTGTCCAGTTGAGAGAGAAGCAGAAACTCAAAAGGATGTATGGTCTTTTGGAAAAACAGTTCAGGGGATACTTCGAGAAAGCAGACAGGCAAAAAGGCATAACAGGCACAAATTTGCTGATTTTTCTGGAGAGAAGGCTGGATAATATGGTGTATAGATTAGGGTTGGCCACCTCAAGGAATGAGGCAAGACAGCTTATCAAACATAATCATTTTCTGGTAAATGGAAAAAAAATGAATATTCCGTCCTACCTTGTAAAGGTTGGAGAAGAGATACAGGTTAAAGAAAAAAGCAGAAAGGTCGGCCGTATCGTTGAGGCCATCGAAACGGTAGCCAGGCGGGGTATTCCCGAATGGTTGGAATTGGATAAGGACAACTTTGCCGGTGTCGTTAAGAGATTTCCCACCCGGGAAGAATTAACAATGCCTATGCAGGAACAGTTTGTGGTTGAGCTTTACTCCAAGTAACAGGATATGCCGAGACGTTTTCAAAACTTGTAAACGTCTCAAAATCCATCGCAGATGGATTTTATAACATGTTAATTTTAAAATAAAATTCGAGGGGAGTTTGAGGGGTATCCCCTCAAAGTGAGACCTTTTGCAAAGGTCCCATGCCATTTGCAATGGAGAAGTGAAATTATGCAAAAAAACTGGCGAAACTTGATAAGACCGAAACGAATTGATGTTGATGAGAAAACCCATACTTCAACTTATGGGGAATTTATATGTCACCCTTTAGAAAAAGGGTTTGGTAATACCCTGGGTAACGCTCTGAGAAGAGTGCTTCTGTCGTCTATTTATGGTCCAGCCATTGTTTCCGTGAAGATTGACGGGATACTTCATGAATTTTCAATGATCCCTGGTGTCAAAGAGGATGTTACTGATATTATCCTGAACCTCAAGGAAGTTCGTTTAAAGCTACATCAAAATGGGCCAAGGATTGTCCGTATTGATGCTGCAAAAGGGGGGATCATAAAAGCGGGGGATATTATTACTGACGGAACGGTTGATATACTGAATCCGGATCACCATATAGCTACTCTTTCAGATGGACATTCATTAAAGGCCGAGATGGTTGTTCAAGAGGGAAAGGGATATGTTCCCGCGAAGAGAGAAAAGGATTCCGAGCAACCTGAAGGAACCATAAATATTGATGCTGTTTTTTCACCGATTAAAAAGGTAACATACATGGTTACCTATTCCAGAGTCGGTCAGGTAACAGATTACGATAGACTGGTGCTTGAGGTATGGACGGACGGCGGTGTATCACCGGAAGATGCCGTTGCCTATGCGGCAAAAATCTTGAAAGAACAGTTAGATGTTTTTATCAACTTTGAAGAGATAGAGGAAGAAGAGGAAGAAGAAGAAAAAGAAGAGGAAGGGGAACAGATAAACGAAAACCTGTTTAAGAGTGTGGATGAGCTGGAGCTTTCGGTACGATCAGCTAACTGCTTGAAAAATGCGGGTATCCTTCTTATTGGAGAGCTTGTTCAGAAGACAGAAGCTGAGATGCTCAAAACGAAAAATTTCGGGAGAAAGTCTTTGAATGAGATCAAAGAAATACTGGCAGAGATGGGGCTGTCTCTCGGCATGAAGGTGGACCTTCCCCAATTTACGGGAGAAAATGAGGACGTCGTTTCAACAGAAGGCGGGGAAGAATAATACGAAAAGGAATAAGGGTCAATGCGTCATAGAAAAGCTATAAAGAAACTGGGAAGAACCCCAAGCCATAGAAAGGCAATGCTGAGGAATTTGGTAACTTCCCTGTTAAAACATGAGAAAGTTGTCACGACCGATGCAAAAGCCAAGGTATTGAGAAGTGTTGCCGACAAGATGATTACTTTAGGGAAAAAAGGTACTCTCCATGCGAGAAGACAGGCATTGGCGTATATCACGGATAGTGAAGTTACCGGGAAAGTGTTCGATGAATTGTCATCTCGTTACAGTGAGAGAGCAGGTGGGTATACACGTGTTATTAAGTTAGGCCATCGAGTCGGTGATAATGCCCCTCTTTCTCAAGTTGAGTTAGTGTAAGTGTATGGTAAAGGATTCTTCCTCAACATAAGGGATAAATAAATGTTAAGAATTTTTCCAAAAGGCAAGGTTTTTTAGACCTTGCTTTTTTTTGTTGGAAAAACTATAATTCTTCTGCTATATTGCTCATGAGTTGAGATGTTTGCAGAAGGTTCAAGTTTGTTCCATTAATGGGGTTTGTTCTTTGAGTTAAATTGTAAAGGTTAAAAAAGATTAAACTTTATTGAATCAGAGAAAGGAGGATAAGCTATGGCAGAAGAAAAAATCGGTGAAGTAGTAAAGTTTTTTGCAAAACCGAGCGTCGCGGCGATTAAAATAACTTCAGGAGAATTAAACATAGGCGATACTGTCAAATTTACAGGCCATACTACCGATTTCGAGGATAGAATTGATTCAATGGAGATCAACAATGAAGGGATTGAAAAGGCAGTAGAGGGCGATTATATAGGCGTCAAAGTTGCTGACCGTGTTCGTCCTGGAGATGAGGTGTTTGTAGTAAAACCGGATTAACCCTGTAATGTAACTTGCTAACTTCTTGATAATACATTGTGACTTGCTATAGAAATCCATAAATACTGTTGCGTATACCGTAATTTTCAAGGGCGCTCGTGGCAAAAAAAACTGTTTTTACTAATGGTTCTGATATAGGCCATGGGAGGTTTTTGCTTCCCATGGTTTTTTAGTGTTAACTCTAAAAACCTGTTTACTTCATTAGATAAATTTATTGCTACAAAATATGAGCTATGCTAATTTAAATAAGTTAGTCTGTTAATAAAGAACGGAGATGGAGAGAGAGGATGGAAATAAGGGTATTGGGTTGTCACGGAGCTCAGCTTCCCGGATATAACACGACGAGTTTTCTGTTGGATGGAAGGATGTTATTAGATGCCGGTACGGTAACCTCTCTGTTAACCCTTGAGGACCAGATCAATATAGACCATATTCTTGTCACCCATACTCATCTCGACCACATTAAAGATATTGCTTTTTTGGCAGACAATATTGTTCTCAGGAAAAAATATCCTGTGGATATAATAACAACTCAAGGCATTATTGATACCCTGCGTGCCGATATTTTTAATGATATTATATGGCCAGATTTCTCTGTAATTCCAAACCCGGGAAACCCTGTCATCCGTTTTTGTCCCATCGAACCGGGGATAGCGTATCCATTAAATAACGTTATTATTACTGCCATTAAAGTTAATCACACCGTTGAAACGATGGCATATGTTATAGAATTTAAAGGAGGTTCTGTAATATTTATTGGTGATACAGGACCGACTGAGGACATATGGACGATTGCCAACAAGCTAAGGGATTTAAAGGCTATATTTATTGAAACATCGTTTCCCAATGATATGAAAGATATTGCAGAAGCCGCCGGCCATTTTACACCAGAGAGTTTTAATGATGAGTTAAAAAAACTTGAAATTCAATCCCCCGATATTTATCTTTATCATTTAAAACCCCAGTATAGTGATGTTATTGAAAGAGAAGTTAGTTTGATAAAAAGAAAAAATGTTCGAATCCTCAAGGAAGGTGAGATCATACATGTTTAGAGTGATCAAGTAAGATATTATGAAACCTTTGCAGAATGTTCAATTTTGTTCAAGTTCAAGGAAGGTGAAAATTTTAACC
>CAZKGS010000002.1:25452-38123 GCA_964552105.1 uncultured Syntrophaceae bacterium | reverse complement strand
AAATGTTGATTGCCATTTGAAAGAGCGCATATATTGATAAATCTTCAGGCTGATGACTTCAGGAAGCTATACGTAACATATCCTGAATTATCTTTGGGAGGAACACATAGGGTCTGGCCTTCACTGTTTACAAAATCAATTTCAGGGACGGGTTGGCATTTGTTCAGACGCGGCATGGGTTAAAAACAAGATAATGGAGGGCCGAAGATGGGAGTGAGAGGAGGAATTAGAGGAGTCTACGAAGTCAATCCGGGGTCAAATCTTTATTATTGACAGTCATCATGATAAGTTGTTTATTGTAAAGAATAAAGGCCCCCTCATTTCCTGGGGCAGTACATCACGAGTTACTCCGCGGAGACCATGATTGTATGGTCTCACAAGAGGTTTTCCTATGGCTGACGTTTATAGAATTGTATTGGGAATGTGTAATGTATATCTCGTCAGGGAAAATGATCATTGCATCCTCATTGACGCCGGGAATGCTCAGAGAGAAGTTCAACGAACTTTCATCATAGAAACATGCCTCTAAATTCGCATAGAGGCGAATTTGAGAGTTTTGCACGTTATGCAAACCTCTCAGGATGAGGGCATAGAATGCAAAACGAAGTAAAAACCGTTTCAGGAAATATTGTTGATCTGTTTAATTATAGAATATATCCCGGAACACTGCACATTTCCAACGGTAAAATAGTCGATATCATACAAAAACAGAAGTACTATAAGACGTATATTATACCCGGATTTGTAGACTCCCATGTCCATATTGAGAGTTCCATGCTGACACCATCAGAGTTTGCAAGAGCGGCGGTCGTTCACGGAACTGTAGCCACAGTATCCGATCCTCATGAAATAGCAAATGTCCTGGGCATTGATGGCGTAAAATATATGATTGAAAATGCCAAAGCGGTACCGATGAAGTTTTATTTCAGTGCCCCTTCCTGCGTTCCGGCTACACCCTTCGAAACTTCCGGAGCTGAACTTGATCCGGAAAAAGTTGAACAACTCCTGAGATTGAGTGAAATTAAATACCTGGGAGAGGTAATGAATTTTCCCGGAGTCATACATGGTGATCCGGATGTCATGAAGAAGATTCACAGCGCAAAAAAATATTCAAAAGTTATAGATGGTCATGCCCCCGGACTAAGGGGCGTGGATCTTAAAACATACGTTGCGGCAGGGATATCCACAAATCATGAATGCCTGTCGATAGATGAGGCACTTGAGGATCTTCGATCAGGAATGAAGGTTCAAATCAGAAAAGGATCGGCAGCCGACATCTTTGAGGAATGTATTCCAATCCTGGAAGAGCACTATGAACACTGTATGTTCTGCAGTGATGATAAACACCCTGATGATCTCATCAAGGGCCATATAAATGAAATGGTAAGGGGGGCAATTGATCATGGTATTGATGCCATGAAAGTTCTCAGGGTTGCATCTGTCAATCCTGTTTTGCACTATAGTTTGGATGTCGGGTTGCTCCGTGTCGGAGATTACGCGGATTTCCTCGAAATAGACAATCTCAAAAATGTCAGCATACTGAAAACTTATATTAACGGGGAAATCGCAGCCAATGACGGAAAATCCCTGATATCGAGAAAACAATCAAAAATTGTCAACAATTTTAAGGCACAAAGAAAAGAAATCACTCATTTTTTTATTCCATATTCAGGAGGCAAAATAAACGTCATAGAGGCCGTTGACGGTCAACTGGTAACGGACAAACTGGTAATAAATCCGAAGGTGGATGTTGGTAATGTCATATCGGATGTTGAGAGAGATATTCTAAAAATTGCAGTTGTCAATCGTTATTCTGATACAAAGCCAGGCTTAGGCTTTGTCAAAAATTTCGGTCTGAAAAAAGGCGCGATTGCATCCAGTGTAGCCCACGACTCTCATAATATCGTAGCGGTTGGAGTAAATGATGAAGAACTGTGCAAAGCCGTTAACCTGATCATTGAAAAACAGGGAGGTATTGGCGCTGTATCCGGAGACCGGGAAATGATACTTCCTCTGCCGATTGCCGGAATCATGAGTGATGAAAACTACCTGACCGTGGCAGAAGAATACACAAAGATTAATGAAATGGCCAAATCTATGGGGTCAAAACTACGGGCACCTTTTATGACCCTGTCTTTCATGTCCTTGCCCGTTATTCCGAAGCTCAAGCTCACCGATAGAGGACTTTTTGATGTTGAAAAATTTGAATTTATTGACGTTATTGATAAGTTGTGATGTTATGGAAATTGAGGAATTTGTTTGGCTGCAGGGTGGGTGCCGGGAAACAAGAATAAAGTGTGACAGTTTTTTGAAAGGAGATCTTAATGAAGATTTTCATGACAGGAGGTACCGGCTTTGTAGGTGCCACCCTCACGAAAGAACTGATCGGACAGGGTCACGATGTAACTATTTTGACCCGGGGCATCAAAAAGGGGCTTACACTCCCTGAAGGTGCCTCCTTCCTTGAAGGAGATCCAACAAAAAGAGGGCCCTGGCAGGAAAAAGTTGCAGAACATGACGCATTTATTAACATGGCAGGTGCCTCCATCCTCAGCCGCTGGAGTAACGAAAGAAAGAAGGAAATCAGGGACAGCCGCATTTTGACGACCAATCATCTTGTAGAAGCCATGGCGGAACGAAAGGGAAAGGAAACCCGTTTACTCAGCGCTTCTGCCGTGGGCTATTATGGTTTTCATGGAGATGAAACCCTTGACGAAAGCAATTATGGAGGGACCGATTTTCTGGCTTCCATCTCTGCTGAATGGGAGGCGGCCGCCCTTGGCGCTGAAAGATACGGCGTAAGAGTGGCGCTCTGCCGTATCGGGGTTGTCCTGGGAAAGAGAGGCGGTGCCCTTGGGAAAATGTCTTCGGTTTTCAAGTTTCATTTAGGAAGTCCATTAGGCAGTGGCAAGCAGTGGGTTTCCTGGATTCACGAACAGGACCTGGCAAACATCTTTCTTTTTCTGCTTGAACATAAGAATCTGGAAGGACCCGTTAATTGCACAGCTCCTGATCCTGTTCGAAACAGGGAAATGGCGGAAATTTTAGGAAAAGTCCTTGGTAAGTCCACATTTTTACCGCCCCTCTCCCCTTTCTTCGTCAAGATGACACTGGGTGAATTAGGCAATATCGTCCTGAAAGGTCAGAGAGTTGTCCCGGAAAAACTTTTAAAGAACGGTTTCGCTTTCGCATTTCCAACAATGGAAAAGGCCTTGAATGATATATTTTTGAAATAATTTTATGATATAATGAATGATATTGTTTATTCGCATTCATATCCGTAATCAATTGCAGGGGAGGGACAAGGCATGATTATCAGATGTTGGGGGGCAAGAGGATCAATACCCGTCTCGGGATCGGAATATCTGAAATATGGGGGTGATACGACTTGCATTGAGATCCGCACGAAAAACGACGAAATCATTATCGTTGATGCCGGGTCCGGCATCAGGAGACTGGGGAACAAGCTCATTGCTGAAAACCGCCACGAATTTACTATGCTTTTCACTCATGCCCACTGGGACCATCTCATGGGATTACCTTTTTTTAAACCTTTATATTCCCCGAAAACCCGTATAACTATCCGCGGTTGTCCATTCGCCCAGTCCACTGCAAAAGAGATGATTTCGCACGTTATGAGTCCTCCATATTTTCCGGTAAATTTTGACGATATTCGTGCCAAGATAACCTACGAAGGTGAATGCACAAATAGTTTTTCTGTAGATTCAATAGCAATAAACCCCATCTCCATAAGTCATCCAAACCAGGGTCTGGGCTATAAATTCGTTGAAGACGGGAATTCCTTTGTTTTTCTCACAGATAACGAATTATCTTTCAGGCACCCGGGTGGGCTTGATTTTCAGGATTACTGTTCTTTTTCCTCTCATGCCGACCTTCTCATTCATGACGCCGAGTATACGGAAAAAGATTACAAAAGGACCAAAGGATGGGGACACAGCGGTTATAAGGACGCCCTCTCGTTAGCTCTGGAGGCAAATGTCAAGAAACTTGGCCTGTTCCACCATAATCAGGAGAGAACCGACGAGGGCGTGGATCAGATTGTTGAAGATTGCCATAAAATAATTGAGGAAACACATTCCTCCTTAAAATGCTTTGCTGTTTCCCAGGATATGGAAATTAGATTATAAAAAATGGAACTCCCATTACTCAGAGACATCTTTATTATATTTTGCCTGTCGATTTTCGTCATCTTTTTTTGCCTGAAAATTAAAATACCCGCCATTGTAGGTTTCCTTATTACCGGTATATTGGCAGGACCTCACGGATTTGGGCTTATTGAAGCTGTTCATGACGTCGAGATTATGTCTGAAATCGGTGTCGTCCTTTTACTTTTTACAATTGGACTCGAATTTTCAATAAAAGATCTTATGCAAATCAAGAAATCGGTTTTGCTCGGTGGTTCCGTACAGGTACTCCTTACGATCCTGACATTTTTCTTCATATCTTTAAAAGTGGGACAAACGCTGAGTCAATCAATCTTTGCAGGTTTTCTTGTATCACTGAGCAGTACGGCCATTGTCCTTAAACTGCTGCACGAAAGGGCTGAAATTGACAGTCCCCACGGACGGATATCACTTGGCATATTGATCTTTCAGGATGTCGTTATCGTCCCCATGATGCTTTTGACACCTCTTTTAGCAGGCATAGAAGGAAATCTTGGTGAATCTCTCTTCATTCTCACGATCAAAGTTGTCGGCATCCTTCTGCTGGTCGTGGCAAGCGCAAAGTGGCTTGTCCCGGTGATCCTGTATCAAATTACGCGTACCCGAAACCGTGAACTTTTTCTACTTAGCATTATCGTTATATGTCTGGCAGTTGCAGGGTTAACATACAGTATGGGTCTGTCTCTTGCCCTCGGTGCCTTTTTGGCGGGACTAATAATATCCGAATCGGAATACAGTTACCATGCCCTGGGAAACATTTTACCCTTCAGGGATGTTTTTATCAGTTTCTTTTTTGTATCTATCGGAATGCTTCTGAATCTGGATTTCCTTTGCCGGAATATTGGTGTAATTTTGTTAATAACACTGGGAGTCCTGGCCTTAAAAACGATTATTGCAGGCTTCACAACATATATACTTGGATATCCTCTTCGAACAATACTCCTCGTCGGATTTGCCCTCAGCCAGGTAGGCGAATTCTCTTTCGTTCTCTCTAAAACGGGGCTTGAATACGGCTTATTAGCTCAGGGAAATATTTATCAACTATTCCTTGCCGTTTCTGTCTTAACAATGGTTTCGACACCATTTATTATTTCCCTTTCACCCCGGATTGTGGACGTTACCATGCGATTGCCTCTTTCGAGAAAGTTAAAATCGGGATTGCACCCTGCCCAGGCAATAAATGATCTTATAAAAAAAGATCATCTGATAGTCATCGGCTTCGGAATAAATGGAAGAAATGTAACACGAGCCGCAAAAACAGCCGGCGTTCCATATGTCATTATCGAAATGAATCCGGAAACGGTACGTGTTGAAAAAAACAAAGAAGAACCCATTTTTTACGGCGATGCGATTCATGACGCCGTTTTAGAGCATGCAGGGATTCACGATGCACGGATTGTAGTGATAACTATTGCCGATGCGGCGGCAACGCGTAAAGTTATATCACTTGCCCGAAGGTTGAACCGCAATATCCACATTATTGCGCGAACCCGTTTTCTTCAGGAAATGGAACCCCTCTACGAATTGGGAGCAGACGAAGTTATTCCGGAAGAGTTCGAAACGTCGGTTGAAATCTTTACACGGGTTCTGGTCAAATACCTGATACCGAAAGATGAAATTGAACGATTTATAAGTGAAGTCCGTTCAGGTGGTTACCACATGTTCCGAAATCTGTCACAGGAAGCATCGTCTTGCTCCGATTTAAAACATTGCCTGCCTGATATCGAAATCAATACACTTCGGATAGGTGAAAAATCGCCCATTGTGGGAAGGACTTTGGCTGAAACAGAAATGAGAAAGAAGTATGGCGTTACCATCCTGGCAATACGAAGGGATGGAAAAACGATATCCAATCCGGACGTAGACATAGAATTTGTTGCAGGAGATATCCTGTTTGCAATCGGGACACCGGATCAATTTGCCAAAATATCAAATTTGTTCTATGGATCTGAATAAAAGATGCTGTTTACTATCCAAATAAACCAAACGCAGGGATGAAAATCTATAAGGAAGGAGAACATAACAAATGCTTTCTTTAGAAAACACAATGCTGCTTATTGTTGATGCTCAGGAAAATCTTGCGCAGGCAATGTATGAAAAAGAGTTTCTAATCGAAAATCTCAAGAAGATTATTAAAGGAGCGCTCATATTTGACATCCCCGTTTTGCTTACTGAACAGATTCCTGAAAAACTGGGTCCCACCATACCCGAACTCGCCGAACTTCTTGCCGGTGTTCAACCCGTACATAAATCAAGTTTCAGTTGCTGCGATGACGAGGGTTTTATGAAAGAATTGAAGTTAATAAATCGGGGGCAGATCCTTGCTACTGGAATTGAAGCTCATGTTTGCGTGTATCAGACAACCATTGATCTCATTGACCTGGGCTACGAGGTCAGTTTAGTAGCAGATTGTGTTTCTTCAAGAACACTCATGAACAAAGCCATCGGCACAGAGAGCATGACTAATAAGGGAGCGAAACTGACCAGCACAGAGATGGCGCTTTTTGAACTGATGAAGATTGCAGAAGGAGACAAATTCAGCAAAATGATCAAGATAGTCAAATAGGAGCAGCGTAAAAACCTGTCACGAAAACTTCGGGCGGGGATAAACCCCGCCCCTACAAACGAAGGTCAATGGAAATCAGCTCAATAAATCACGGTAAAACCCTTACGGGGAAACTCCAAATAAAGCATCTAATTGTATGAAAAAGTAGTAAGGAGAGTTCACTCAAATGAAACCAGTCTATCTCGATTATAACGCGACGACCCCTATTGGTCGTGAAGTTGCCGAAGCCATGAAGCCCTATATGGAACAATATTTCGGAAATCCATCCAGCCTTCACTGGTATGGCATTCAGTCTCAAAAAGCTGTCCAGAAGGCCCGAGGTCAGGTTGCCCACCTCCTGAATTGCAAACCCGAAGAGATTATTTTTACAAGCGGAGGAACAGAATCCAACAACTTTGCCATCAAGGGGGCAGCTCTTGCCAATCGAAATAAAGGCAATCATATTATTACCTCAACCATCGAACATCCCGCAGTAACGGAGGTATGTAAATATCTCGAAGCCGGCGGTTTTCAGACAAGCTATATTCCCGTAGACGAAACGGGGCTTATAGACCTTGCCAAATTGGAAAAAGCAATAACGCCACGAACAATTCTGATTACTGTCATGCACGCCAATAACGAAGTGGGAACTATTCAACCAATTGACGAAATTTCAAAGATAGCCAGAAAACACGGGATTATTGTCCATACAGATGCCGCTCAATCGGTCGGGAAAATCTCAACAGATGTTAATGAACTCGGTGTGGACCTCCTCTCTGTTGCAGGGCACAAGACATACGCGCCGAAGGGAATCGGCGCCCTTTTTGCCCGTGAAGGAATCCAGCTTGAAAAATTCATGCACGGTGCCGGTCACGAACGAAACATGAGGGCAGGCACAGAAAACGTCCTGGAGATAGTCGGACTCGGAAAGGCCTGTGAAACAGCAAAGCTGGATCTGAAAAAGAACCTGACACATATTAAAGAAATGCGGGACCGGCTATACAATGGACTGAAAGAGAATATAAAAAATATCAGATTAAACGGCCATTCCGAAAAGCGTCTTCCCAATACCCTGAGTATCGGGTTCCGCAATATTGAGGCATCTTCTCTCCTCAACGAGTTGATAATTGCAGATATTGCCGTATCGGCCGGCTCGGCTTGCCACGCCGGGTCAACGACCATCTCTCATGTACTCGCCGCCATGAATGTTCCCATGGAATTCGCAAGAGGAACGCTCCGCTTATCGACCGGGATTATGACGACAGAAGAGGAAATAGATCGGGTAATAAAAGTTATTTCAGAGGCGGTTCAGAGATTATAAAAATGAATCAATGCATGATGTATATTTTCTAAGGAGGACTGAATTGCGTCAGGCACCTCACAGCGTACCAATCGCCAGGGCCGGCTTCCCGGACTTCGTTTGAATATAGAGGAGATCGTCCCTGCAATGACATATGCGCAATCGCACTTTATCTTTACCGTCCTGACGGATATAGCCTTCAGACAATAGTTCACCAATGTTCAGCCTGAAGGTCCCAACAAATGCGGCAGACTCATCCCTTCCTCTCTTCCAGAAGAGGTTAAGGTATAGCGGATCTTGAGTGAGGGGAACAGCTATGTGATAATGATGATCAATCTCGTCGTTGCCGATCCAATGACGGTGTTTCTGCAGGAATGATGCCTGTTCGACCCGACTTACGAGATGCCTGAATTGCAATAGGGGATATTTTTCTTTACGCATTCTTCAGATAACCTCCAATGGAGGAAGTCATGAAGGGAAGTTTAGATTGTATGTGTAAAAACGTCAACAGATCTGTTAAATATTCGCTATAATAAGACATGAATATATCAAATGGTCAAGTCATTTCTCTTTAAAAAAATGGCAAGATAAATCTACTTGACACTTGGCAAGAGATTTATAAGACTATTGGGCAAATGAACTGCCCCGCGGCAAGCTTCGGGGGATTAGACTCTGGGAGGAAGTACTTATGGATAAAATTCCGATTACCAGAACGGGATTTGAAAAATTGAAAAAAGATCTGGAATATTTGAAGAATGTAGCAGTACCCGAAAACATAAGAGCTATTGAAGAAGCCAGGGCCCATGGTGATATATCGGAAAATGCCGAGTATGAAGCTGCGAAAGAAAGACAATCGTTTATCCAGGGAAAGATACAGGAAATCAATAATAATCTGGCCACTTCCGTTATTATTGATACAAAAGATCTAACCGATGATAAAGTTGTTTTTGGTACAACCGTTACTATAGAAGACTTGAACACAGAAGAAGTCACGAAATATAAACTCGTCGGACCCTTTGAATCAGATATAAACGAAAACAAGATATCCGTGACCTCCCCCATCGGAAAGGCCCTTATCGGGAAAGAAGTAGGTGACGAAGTCAGAGTCCGTACACCTGGCGGCATCAGAGAAATTGAGATTGTGGATATATCTATAGAGTCATAAGCCAAAGGTTCAGGGGAGGAAAAATAATCATTGACAAAGATGAAACATTTTCTGTAGAGTTTTCGAATCTCTAATCTCCTTTCATTTACTCGTCTCGGTTATGTAATTGCATATATTTTATTATTATAATTTTGACGAACAAACAGGGTTAGACAGATTTTGCATTCTATTTAAAAGAGGCCTTTGCAGAATGTTCAATTTTGTTCAAGTTCAAGGAAGGCGAAAATTTTAACCACAGGAATATATTGGATATTTCGAGGATTAAAATTTGAGTCTGACGCAGAAATTGGGCAAAAGGGGACGTTATGCAAAGGTCTCTAAAATTCAACAAGAGGGAGGGTATATTAAGCATGAGAAAAAGCTTACTGTTTTTAGGGTTGCTCTTTGTTGTTCTTATTACTTTCGGCTGCGCCGGTATGGGCGGAGAAACCAAAAAGGACGAAGAAAGCACGGCTGCGAAGCTGCCTGCCTACTCGGGATCAAAAATCACAATTGCTATTATGGACTTTCAAACCAAGGTTCCAGGTCATGACTGGAGGCTCGGACAGGGGGCATCTGATATGTTGGCCACCGCGCTTTGGAAAACCAAGAAGTTCAGAGTTTTTGAGCGCAACAAACTTGCCAGCATCATGAAAGAGCAGGGACTTCAGCAGAGTGGTGCCGTTAATCCTTCTACGGCTGTTCAAATCGGTAAGCTTATCGGCGTTAAATATATTCTCACCGGAGCGGTTACCGAGTATGGACAATCTCAAACCGGAGTTCACGCCGGCGGTTACGTAAATGTGGGCAAGAAGGGTTACAGCGCTGCTGTTGATGTACGTGCAGTCAGTGTAAAAACCGGTGAGATCGCTTTTGCAGACTCCGGAGAGGGTACGCTGAAAAGCACACATGTGATGGTTTTAGGATTTGGCGGTGGCGAGAAATTTGATCAGAAAAAAGCCACGAGATCCATGCGCGTGGCCATTGAAGACGTAATGAAAAAAATCTATATTGAACTTAACTGACAAGTAACTATAAACTCTTTGCACACAGATGTCGCACCGGGGCAATCTTCATTGATCCGGTGCGACTTTCTTTATAGGTTCCTCCGCGACAAAACGCAGAATCTTTTACTCCTCCCCCCTTCCATTTTGTGAGACCTTTGCATAACGTTCCCTTTTGCCCAATTTCCGCGTCAGGCTCAAATTTTAATCCTCGAAATATCCAATATGTTCCTGTGGTTAAAATTTTCACCTTCCTTGAACTTGAACGAAATTGAACATTCTGCAAAGATCTCTTTGTTTGACCCACAAAAACAGAGTGAGAAATCTTTTCTGCCTTGACAAAGGTTTTATTTTAGTCTAATTTTTAAACAATTAAATATCTTATCTTTGAAAAATCGGGGCTACCTTTTCAATTGTATCAATGAGTCGATCTCAGGACATCCAGGTAGTGGAGATTTACCCTGAAAGAGGCATCCAGATTATAACCATAAAGGGGTGGGATTATGAAAATCAGTTTGAAATCAAAAAAATGTAATAAATTGACAACAACCGTAATGGTTTTGGCTTTGGTGATTTCTATTACATACATAAGCGGATGTGTAAGTACCTCCGGCACAGCTATGAAAAGCCACCAGGAATCCATGGGAAGTGTGATGGAGAATGAATACGTAATCCCCAAAAAACCAATAGATCGGCATTACATAGGCTGCGCATGGTCAAAACAGTTTGGCCCCATAGAAGATCCTTCAGTAGCAGATATTCGCATCAGAAAAGAAAAATCGTTCAGTAATATGCAACAGGATTTCGCCGTCAAAACAGGTCTGGGGTTAGGTGGTCAAATTATTGCCGGTCCTAAAGCAGAAGCTGGAATCTCCGGTTCAAGCAATAAAACAGCAAAGCTGGGCGGCGTAGAAATAATCAAACCATTTTCTCTGGCGGATATCCCCTTTGAACCTAAAATTCCTTATATTACGGAGGCACTGCGCCTCGCCAATTTCAAGCTTAAAGAAGAAAAAGCCTCCAAGGCATCAATCAGCGCCACTGCCGGCACAGCAATTGGAAGTGGAACAGCCCTTGCCGAAGCAGGTTCTAAAGGAAAAAGAGGAACAGAAGGTGAAGGCCTGGTTGTCGCCTATAAGCTTCATACTATTGATCCCGGAAAATATGAGAAAAATGATTCAGGCAGCCTGCCACTGGAATTAAATAAATTACTGGAATTCCCTGAATCCCAATTGTTCGTTAAAGCCCAGCTTAAATGCATTGAGGCCGGCGGTAAAAGGTCACTGCCCAGAAACACAATATGGTCTTGCGCGCGTGCTGACGCCAAGAGCCGCAATATGATTGCCGCATGGTTTGTGAAGTTAAAATCCACGGACCCGAAAAAGAAATCTATGACCATCGCCTTTCCTGCTTTTCCCAAAATCGAAGATTGTTACAACTATAGCGGCACAATTTATTCCAGAATCGACCCCCTGACCGACAAAATTCACCGTCAGAAAATAAATGTCACCATTATTGATGCGGACGTTTCCGATACCCTTCAACCGACAAATTTTGATGCCCGGATTTCTGTTATCGATGAGTCCTTTAAGATTAAATTGGTAACGCCAGGCAAAACACAATAACCTGAAAAGTCCTCGAATCCCTCAATGTTTGGGAACATCACTGAATTTGCGCATCGAGGCACAAGGTAACTGAACTGAAACATGAGGCATTTGTCTGAACATTTTCAAAGGAGTTAGACGATGAAACGATCACTTTTTTTAAGGTTGATATTAATTATTCCTGCTTTGATCTTACTTGCCGGCATAAATTCTTATGCAAGAGAAAAACCTGATATTATTCAATATGATGCAACCTATCTCGAAGATGCCATCAGTGTAAATGTGCACTGGCAATCTCCAAATCCGGTTGTAATGGTCAAAGTTTCTGCCGGCAAAGAACAAAAAGAGATAGAGGTCGACGAATACGATAACAGAAGAAACCCTTATGGTTATTCAGGCGAGGTAACCGTTGTTGTAAATTTAGAACCCGGGGTAGAACGAAAATATGTCAATTATGTTATTCAACTGAAAGATGACATCGGCCAGAGAAGCAGGCAGGTTATCGGAAAAATTAAGTTAGCGAAGGCTGTATCCGAAGCATCACCTGAAGAAGCGCCGCTTGAAGAGCCTCCGGCGGAAGTTGAACAATCACAACCAACTGACATTGTTGACAAGCTTATTGCTATCGCAGAGCGCCATGACTCCGCGCCATTTATGAACAAAGTCAAGATTAACCGCATTAGCAAAGGCAACATAAACTTTACATCGAAGGCAAGCGACGACAAGGGCTTGAGAGAGGTTATCTTCCGTATTTATGATAAAGACGGAAATATGGTCAAGGAACAGGTTCTGACAGATCTTGGCACAATCTGGCAGGGAACGACCAAAAATTTCACGCTTGCGGATGGAAATTATAAAATTACCGCTCAGGCGGTGGATACTTCGGGAAA
>CAZKGS010000002.1:21900-25352 GCA_964552105.1 uncultured Syntrophaceae bacterium | reverse complement strand
GAGGTAATTCCTGATGAAAAGTAAACTCTTTATTCCTTGTGTTATACTCATTGTATTCAGCTTGGGGTTTTTATACAGTGCCAACGCCCAGGAGGAGCTAAATGGTGAAATCAACTGGGTTAGCGGGTACGTCAGCGGGATCGGATACGGAACAGCCGAGCCGAGCGGAAACAGGGTCATCGATAAACTCAAGGCGTTAAGAGCCGCAAAGGTACTCGCACAACGTGATCTTCTTGAAAATATAAAGGGTGTCAGAGTTGATTCGCGAACCACGGTTGAAAACATGATGGTGAAAGAAGATATTATTAGAACCCGGGTAGAGGGAACAATAAAGGGCGCTCGAGTAGTCAAAAGATATTTCAAATGGATGGAAGGCAATGTTCCTCTGGCCACTGTGGAAATGCGTGTGTATCTGAGCACTGGCATGGACAGTAAAAGATCATATCATTCCCTCGTTAATACATTAAATCTGGAACGCAAATACAATGCTCCCCCTGTACCTCTACCAAGCATACCAAAACAAGCTGCTTCCTCCGGCGAGCCCAAAATTTCTTATGATTCAGGCAAACCGGTTACGGGCGTTGTAATCAACCTGGGAGGTCGATTCTTTGAGAGAGTTCTCCTGCCGGTGGTCGGCATAGAAACAAAAGACAAGAAGCCCGTAACAATCTATTCTGTAAAAAGCGTAGATCCTAAGGTTATTCGAACATATGGTGTGGCACGTTACTCGGACACAGTAAACGACGCCAGGAAAATATCCTATCTTGGTGACAATATATTAATAGTTCCTGCAACTCTGGTGACAAACGATAATACGATCATCATTGGAGGAGAAGGGGCACGTACCATAAAAGAGACGATACGCTACGACAACAATTACCTGGAAGATGCCAAGGTCGCGATTACTTCACGCTAATTGTCATCCCGAATAAGTTTCTCACATTTTTGAAATCATTTAGACTGTAAAAGCAGGTTTTCAGATTTTTCATTCTGTCTTATCAGGTAAAACATCAGTTATATGTATTGTATCAATTCACTAAGAAAATTAAAAAAGCAAAGTGAAAGTGTATATGCAATGAAAGATGACAACAAATCATTGAAAAATATCCCTCAGTGGAGTGTCTTTGTCATATGTTTCTCGATAATGTTATTTGTCACGGTTGGATTTTCCTTAGCGAACAATATGATTGGCAAAGATCAGGCATGGGAAATCGTAAAAAAAGAGTGTCTTGGTGGAGTTCTGATCGATAAGGTAGTATACATTTCACATGAACCACTTAATGCCGGTGAGAAAATTAGAAGCTGGAACCGTACATATAAGGTGCCTAATGAACTCGAGCAGGTGTGGCTATTTTTTATTGACGACCAGCCGGAGGCAAACTGGGAGCATTCATGCCGATATATTTTTGTTGATACGAAGAACGGAAAATATCACATCATAAAAGCATGTGCACCACCTGAGAATATGGACCGGATGAAAAAGGTTTTCCCGGAAGAATGACGGACAGAGAAAAACCAACTGTTGTTAAAAAATGTTTAGAAAGGAGATTGTGTTATGACTTCGAAATCAAAATTTTATAAAGGGATTTTGCCAACAATAGTGATAGTTCTTTCTATCGTGTTCTTTTTTGGTTTCGCCAATACTGTAACAGCTGCAAAAAAAATGGTTAAAGCAAAACCAGGTGCTGTAGCGTCAGCACAGAAGGGACTTGCCCTTAATCAGGCCAAGCAGATAGCCATCACAAAAATTTATAAAGGAAAAATCGGCAACAGAGCCCTGTTCGCGAACCCGGCATTCAAGCAGCGCGGCACCAAGATTGCGAGCTGGAGAAATCCAAACAAGGTGATAGTGGGCAAAGACTCCTGGTTCTTCTTTGTAGACGAACAGCCGGGGGCAAACTGGGAACATAAGGCACGTTACATTCTGGTTGACAAAACTACCGGTGCGGTACGAAATATTCGCGCAACAACACCACCTTTAGAAATGCTCAAGTTAAAGCCTTTAAACACTAAAGCAGTCGCTCAACTAAAAATCCTCAAGCAAAATGTACGGATGCTTCGTCCAAAGACAATTATTAAACCCATACTTATATTAAAAAATAAAAAATATGCAGTGCTGCTGAGCGGTGGTCATGATGCTTATTACAACTACTCGCGTTACTGGAATGACCTCCAGTTTATCTTCAAGGCACTCAAAGAAAAGTATGGTTATACAGATTCCGAAATTATTGTTCTTTATGCCAACGGCACACATAGCCCTAATGGTGATTTTGATGGAAACGGAACCAACGATATTGACTATGCTGCGACTAAGGCTAACCTGACCCAGGTTATTAACAAAGTTGCGAGAAATATCGCGAGTAATGGCAAATTTTTCTTTTACTCGACCAACCATGGCGGAGATGAAAGTGGTGCACACAATGTTCATCTTACCTTATGGGGAGAATCAATATTGGACAGTGAATTTGCCAATCTTACTAAAAAGATAAAATGCGATGAAGCCATCTATGTGATGGAACAGTGTCACAGCGGTGGTATGATGGATAACCTGCTTAATGCCCAGCCAAGACCCTGCGCAAATCCCAGGGTGTGCGTCATGACGGCAGCAAGGCATAATGAATCCTCCTGGTCATGTGACACGGAAGGACAATATGACGAGTATGTGTACCACTGGACGTCTGCGGTATACGGCAAAACCCCCGGCGGCACTTCAGTAAACGCTGACACAAATGGTGACGGTGCCATAAGCATGCGTGAGGCCCATGAGTACGCAAAGAAGAAAGACAGCCGCAATGAACATCCACAGATAGGTTCATGCGTAACCGGTGCGTGCAATACAACCCTGGCAATCGCAACACCGCTCAAAGACGATTGCATCGGTTTTAACCCCAGAAGAGCTACCGTAAAGAAAATCAATGGTAGATGGAAGATAGTAGACGGCAGCCACTGGATGTTTGACTTCGGAAAAAAGAAAAATGAAGCGATTAAGTCACTAAAGATTATAAAGTATTACAAGATGAATCAATCCTGCTTTATAGGACGTCCGAAGGCCTCATTCAAATATCTCCTGGTTAATGGCAGGACACCGAAAGGCAGCATGAAAGGCGAAGATTGCGCATCTTTTAATCAAAAAACAACCAGGGTAAAACGGGTACAGGGAAGATGGAAGATAGTAGACGGCAGTCAATGGATATTTGACTTCGGCAGCAATGAGAGTGAAGCACGTAAAGCCCTGCAAATCATCAAAAAACACGGCTTTACCCGCTCATGCTACGTCGGCCGACCAGGCCCAAGTTTCACTTACTTGCGTAAATAAACGCTCAAATAAGGCCGGGCTTCCAATGAAGCCCGGCTTTTTGTTTAATCCCTCTGAATCCTGGATATCTTATGTAAAGCAAAGATGTCCGTTCGTCTTCAGTCCAAGGTTGACATATGATCAGTATTTTGTCATA
>CAZKGS010000002.1:11064-21800 GCA_964552105.1 uncultured Syntrophaceae bacterium | reverse complement strand
GTATTGCCTTGAAATCTGTGCAAAAGCAAAGGATTAACAACGCCACAAAGCTTCTAATCAATCAGAATTTTGCAACCAGGGTTAAGCAAAGTCAAATGGTGCAGCCGAGAGTAAAGGTGCTGCGAGTGGTTGGCAACAAGATCCAGGCCGAAGCGCTGGTCGTGTTCCAGGCGAAAAACACGTACACCGCTACGATTTCAAAACTGAATTACGATGTGGTAGGTGACAAGGTCAAGCTTACGGGAAAAGTTGACAACTATGCCCCCCGGATTCGAGCAGTGAGAACACCGAGAAAGATCGATCCCCTTACTGTAAAATTAAAAACAGATCTGCTTGCCAATCTTAAAATCGCGCTTCCGCAGGGGTGGGGTCCCAAGGCCCTGGCCAATACTCCATGCACTGAATTCCAGACAGCGGTTAACGGTACCAACAATGTCTACAACACTTTCAAGCAGGCCTTCGGCTCGGCTCAGAAACTGATCGGATCTCAAAGCACCAAGACTAAGATTATGGATATTTTAAAGAAAGGTACCCGTTTGCTGGCCTGGAATAACATCGGCCACGGCAACCCTTCCTGTATCGTGCAATGGAATGGCAATCCGATATGGCACACCGACTTTAACACCACGACGAACTTTAAAGGTATTTACAAGTCGGTTATTTTGCTTAACTCCTGCCGTGTCTGTAAGTCGCCATACAGCCTCAAAAAAGCCATTGAAAAGCATCATCCACGTACCTATATGGGTGGTATTCCGGGATTACCCGTCGGACCCTCTGAATCGGTCGACGTCGACTTCTGGAAATATGCACTTCTGCAGGACAAAACCATGGGATGGGCATTAAATAAGGCATCGCAGAACCACGGGCTTGCGGGTTCTTTCTGCCTTTCCGGCTACAATGGAAAGTTTGCCGCTGTAGAGGCCGCCAAGTTCACCGAGGACTGCATTGGTTTTAATCCCAATAATGTCAAGGCAAAGAAGATCAAAAAACGTTGGAAGGTAGTCCATGGTTCCATGTGGATGCTGGATTTCAACAAAAAGAAAGCGGATGCCTACAAAGCGGTCAAAATCATCAAGCACTACAAGTTAGACCGCCAGTGCTTCGTGGGACGCCCTCATGCCCCAATGCAGTATTACACGGTTAAAGGAAAGGCCCCTACGGGAGCACTCTCAGGTGAGGACTGCATCTCTTTTAATCCCAATAATGTCAAGGCAAAGAAGATCAAGGGACGCTGGAAGGTAGTTGACGGCTCCCACTGGATCCTTGACTTCAACAAAAAAGAGGCACAGGCAAGGATAGCAGTCAAGATTATCAAACACTACGGGTTCAAATACACATGTTTCGTGGGAAGGCCGCATGCACCCATGATGTACTTCCGCAAATAGTATAATATCCTGATCAGGAGGGGCTCCACGTGTTGGGAAAAAGGTCATTGAAATTTTTAGTATTCCTTATGGGTGTTCTGTTTCTCTGCCCGTGGCAGATTTACGGAGCGCCCGGCGGGGAGTCCCAGCCGTTTTATGTTATTGAACGCGACACCCTCCAGACGCGCAACTTCACCCCTGTAATCAATCACGAAACCATGGCAATTAACCTGGGAAATCGGCCCATTACGATGGGCATCATTTCACCTATCCCAAGAGACAAGTTCAGGCAGGGGAAACACTACCCGGCCTTTCTGGAGGAATCTCTCCTGCCTGATCCACTCTTTGCTCCCATTGAAGTTTCACCAACCAAAACTACTTACCTCAC
Organism: uncultured Syntrophaceae bacterium; assembly: GCA_964552105.1. Taxonomy (GTDB): domain Bacteria; phylum Desulfobacterota; class Syntrophia; order Syntrophales; family UBA6807; genus CAZGAK01. The sequence goes on along the minus strand of CAZKGS010000002.1, from coordinate 20,048 downwards.
ACGTCCCGAAACGATCACCAAAGGTGACAACACATCTTTTGTCTGGAAAGAAGCGACTCTTCCTGCGGGGGAAGCACTGATAGTCCAGTACGATAACTACTTTGGTGAACCGGATCTTTACTGGAAACCGGAAGGCCTCGAAATATTAGGACTTGTATTGCATACAGACTACACCGCTCGCCGGCTGAAGGAATCATCGTGGGAACTCTCTTTTGACTACGAGTTGATAAACAGGACGGGAAGTGTTCTCAAAGACTTATCGCTGGATGTTTTTGTCCCTGTCAGGCAGCTAAGTGAGGAAAAAGAGACTAACTTCCTGGAGTTGAGTCAGATTTGCACTTCACCAAATATAGAGGCTTCCAAGGTAACCCGAGCGGACGGCTTTGGGGAAGCTGCTTATGGTGTAACTGTAAGCTTATGGACTGAAAACCTTGAATCTAACGGTAAAGTACATTTTTCCCTCCGGCTCACAGGCTCCAGGAAAGCAAAGAGCGGAATCATTTGGCCCATCGTTATTCTGGCAGGCCGCAGTCTCCAGAAACCTGTGTGGCCGCCCACCGTTATTAATACAGGGGAACCCGTAAACGAAGGACGTTTTTCATATCTTTCCTACAACCTTGTTATCCAGGACAGTCGTGTCTTTGTATTGTCACCCAAAGGATTTGAGGTAAAAACGCCTCCCCAAAAGCCATAGGAAAACCAGAGGGGTAAAGGGGTCACTCCTTGAACCCCCCTTGAACCCTTGATTGCTTCGGTATTATGAAAACATGATGGCGGTCGCAAGCCAGACAATGCCTGAGGTCACAATCCCGCCGAGAAAAGCGAGGTACGCACGCCTGAGGTACTTGTATTTATGATTCGCCAGGTACTGTCCGAGAAAATAGATCTCCTGAATCTGAACCTCGTAGACCTTCGAGGGATCGCTGCAGGCACCTTCCATAAGGTGCTCATACTCGTCATACTCCAGGCTTATGAAATCGCCGAAGAAGAGAAGATTGAATGAGGGATCACCAATATCCACGTTTTTTGGTTTATGGATGCTCGGCATAGCAGTATAGATGGCGAGGAGCATGGTCAGTATACTGAAGCAGATCAGGGTAATGGCGACCAGGCGAAAGAGCGGGACACTCAGAAAGTGAGCAGTCAGAGGAATGATTATGGCACATACGGTGAGAAGCATGCTCGCCTTCTGATCGGCCATCATGCTCAATTGCACGTGATGGACCCGTGTCTGCCGCAGCATCTGGTCGATGTGGGCACCATGATTATCAACCTTCATGAATGCACCTCCCTAAATAGGTGCGTAAGTATATGAGAAGTTCAGAGGCGTGTCAAGACGTATCAAAGCATATCGGTGGCGTCATGTCGAAACATTGACCAAGTGGATTTTTGGCAATAAAAAAAGGGTTAGCCAAACCAGCTAACCCTTTAGTTTTATTATGGTGCCGAAGCCGGGACTTGAACCCGGACAGGCATACACCTACTAGACCCTGAACCTAGCGCGTCTACCAAATTCCGCCACTTCGGCACTTTAAAAAAACTAAAAATCTACTTGGAATTTTTTCCAATTTATACTTATGGTCTCTGTATTGTCAAGTAAAAATACGCTTGAAAATAATATCACAAATAATATTATACTTTCATTTATCGTTCGATTCCTATATGTTATAAAAAATTTATTTAAGTAAAATTTTATCAGACAACCTCTATCAAGTAGAGATTTTAAACAATGATTCTTCAGGATGAATTATTATGAGGGTTATCAGAAATTTGGAAGAAATTCCCCGGGAATATCGAGATTCCATCGTTACCATAGGTAATTTCGACGGCATTCATCTGGGACATCAGGATATTTTTCAGAAGCTGATCAGGGAAGCTAAGAAGGAAAATAGAAAAACCATCGTCATCACATTTGATCCCCACCCGCAAAAAGTTCTTCATCCGGAAAGAAGGCCTTTTTTCCTGTTAACCCCTCTGGATGAAAAACTTAAGCTTATCGAAGAATTTGGCATTGATGCCGTTGTCCTGATTACCTTTTCCATGGAATTTGCCAAAACAACAGCCGAACAATTTGTACGGCATATCCTCTGGGACAAGCTTCATATAAGAAAACTCTATATCGGGTATGATTATGTCTTTGGGCGGGGTAAAGGTGGAAACGCAGAATTTCTTGAGAGTTTTGGCAAAGAGCTGGGATTTGAGGTAGAAGAAATCGGCGCAGTGAAAGACGGAGATGTAATTGTCAGCAGTACAAAGGTACGACTTTCAATCCTCGACGGCGATGTTTCTCTTGCCGCAAAACTCCTCGGGAGACCTTACAATGTTTACGGAAATGTCGTAAAAGGATACCGAAGGGGAACTGATATCGGGTATCCCACAGCCAACATAAAGTCTGAAAAGGTCATTCCCAACTGCGGGGTATATGCTATTATCGCCGGGATAGAAGGAGAAAAGTATCCGGGCGTTATCAATATCGGCTTCAATCCCACCTTCGGCGTCAACAAACTTTCTATCGAAGTACATCTCTTCGATTTTAATGAGGACATCTATGAAAAAAATATAGAGCTCTTTTTTATTGACAGGTTACGAGACGAGAGAAAGTTTGACAGTTCTGAGAAACTTGTGGAGCAGATCAAAAAAGATATAGAACAGGCACATAAAATCCTCGAAAATCACGTTTGACAAGCAGTTTCTTCAAATCACCGTTGACGCCAGAACATCGGACATAAAAATTGAAACCTCTCATGTGATTTTTACCATTTGTCATCTTCGGGCTCGACCCAAAGATCCATAGATTCCCGTGTCAAGCACGGGAATGACAAAGGAAGAGCAAAGAAACAGGGCGTTCAATGAATACTAAAAACCTGCATAGCTGGAATGTAAACTATAAGGAAGCCGTTGAGATCCAGAATGGTTTAAAAGACGAACTGGTACTTCACGACGAAGATATTCCCCGGGAAATTCATCTTGTTGCCGGGGCCGATATCTCCTATTCCAGAGGAAGTGATCTTTTCTTTGCTGCCGTAATCCTCATTGAATTTCCAACTATGGAAATAATCGAGAGAACATCTTATTCGCAAAGGGTAATTTTTCCTTATATTCCCGGCCTGCTGACTTTCAGGGAGGGACCGGCACTCTTGAAAGCCTTTGAAAAATTAAATTACAGACCGGATGTCGTGATCTTTGACGGGCATGGGATAGCACATCCACGGGGAATCGGACTGGCTTCACATATGGGTCTGTTTCTAGATGTGCCAACGGTAGGCTGCGCAAAAAAAAGACTGGTGGGAATCCACGACGAGCCGGGAAATGAAGCAGGCGATTATTCTCTCCTCACACTGAACGGCAGGAATATCGGTGCCGTTTTGCGAACCAAAAAGAGTGTCAAGCCCGTTTTTGTATCTCAGGGACATAAAATCTCCCTGCAAACGGCCATCAATGTAGTACTCTCAACATGTACCTGCTATAGGCTTTCAGAACCCGTAAGAAAAGCACATCTGGAAGTAAACCGTGTCAGACTGGAAAAAAGTGCTTAATTTTCGCTGAAATAAACGTCGTAAATATAACTTTCCGCTTCGCTCTTTGTGTGCTGCGAGTTAATGTAAAAGGAAATCCCTTTGACATCCCGGGGGGTTCCCCCGTCAATGTCGGGAAAGAGTTTTTTGTAGTCTTCGTATATGTTTCTTTTTTCCGTATACCATTCACCCGGTTTATCGTTTTTATCTCTTATCACAACATATCGAACCTTACCGGCCAATGGTTGAGGACTTGTGACCATGGTTCCTTTAGGACATTCATTACCCCAGATGTATCCGATAACCGGTGTCTTCAATTTTGCCGGCCATCCCGTCTCTTTAAAGGCAATGTATATCTGTATTGCCTGATCATCCGTTTCAGCCTTTCTGACATCTCCACCGACGGGAAGTTTGCACACCTTCCATTTCCAGTTCAGGAAAGAATACTTTCCTTTCTTTACCTTTATATCTTTTTTTATTCCATAGGATGCGCTGTCGCTTTTCATATGCAGGACGTATTGCCCTTCTTCCATTTCTTCGAGACCGAGATTCGGTGTTCCCTTTTTATCTTCCAGTTCCCATCCCGGAGGGGCTCCATCCTTCATCTCGTCAGAAGTGAATTCGGTAACGGCAATGGAGAGAACTTCATAACCCCCTGAAAGAACTGACATAGATAAACCAAAAGTTAAAACAAGTATTAACAACAAACCAGCGAAAGACTTGATTGTTTTCATTAGTTGCCCCCATGTTGTTTATAGAGTTTCATTATATCGGTTCGTGTAAAAACCGAATCGACCCTTTTTACATATTTTTCAATATTTTCCCTGCCACCCTCTTCGCGATCAATCAACGCAATAACCCTGTCAATCTCTAATCCTGCCTCCCTTGCCCTTTCTATAGCAGTTATCGTTGACCCGCCCGTTGTAATCACATCATCCAGTATGGCAACCTTTTCTCCTTTTTTTACATCTCCTTCTATCTTGCCCTTGGTCCCGTGCTCCTTTACATCCTTTCTGACAATAAAGGATTTTATTGGCTTGTCTCTTTGATATGAAATTACCGAAAGGGCGTTAGCTATGGGATCTGCTCCCAGTGTTAACCCCCCGGTGGCAGTGATTTCGGAATCTTCCAGCATATCAAAAATGATGTTCCCTATAAGATTCATCCCCTCAGGATCAAGGGTTGTAGGCTTACAGTTAAAATAAAAATTGCTCGTCCTACCGGAAGCCAGAGTAAATGGCGGATTATCCCTGTACCTAAATGATCGCTCAATAACAATCTCAGCAAGTCTTTCCTTCATTTTACGGTTTTCCATTTCCTGTTTAATCCTTCTATTTTTCAATTTCCTGTGTACCGGGTTTCTTCTTGCGATTAAGCTTTTCCAACCTGTTAAACAAATAATCAGGGTCCAGATAAAGGGCTTCCTGATACTCAGCTACGGCTAAATCATGCCAGCCCTTCTTATCATAATATAACCCCAGCGTAAAATGCATTTCCGAATCGTCAGGATATACTGTGAGGGCTCGTTGCGTCTGCTTAATGGCCCTGTCTATGTCACCTGTTCCATAATACGATTTGCCAAGATAAAATCGGGTATCTCTGTTGAAGGGATTTATCCTAAGGGCAACGTTTAACATCTCTATGGCTTGCTTATACTCCTTCAGTTCTGTATACACTATTCCAAGGTTCACGAGGGTTTCCTCATCGTAACGTCTTATTTTCTTTGCCCGCAGATAATACAATGCAGCCTTCTCAAAATCCTGTTTCTCAACATAAATCTTAGCGATACTGCAGAGGGCTTCAAAATATTTCGGTCGATATTTTAACGCTATTTCATATTCTTTTATGGCCTCGCCCTTTTCACCTTCTATATCGAGAATTCTACCGCGGAAATAATGCTTTTCATGCTTTTTGGGATATTTAAAAATGCAGATCTCATAATATGAAATTGCCTTTTTGCGGTCCCCCCTCTCAAAATAAACATCGCCGAGACTCGAATATGACCAGTAATATTTCGGGTCAATGTCTATGGCTTTTTCATAATTAGCAATTGCCTCATCAAGTGACCCCTTGCCCTTATATGCTTTTGCCAGCTTGTAGTAATACCTGGCAACTTTCGGTTTGATCCTTATGGCCTTTTTATAATTTTCTATTGCCTTGTCTAATTTATTTTTTAATAAGTATTTGTTCCCCTTAATATAATACGTACCTGCCGATGTTTTCTGTTTAGAGGAAACACACGTGGGTAAAATAAAAAAGGCAGACAGGATCAGCAGTAAAACCGCAAATATTTTAATATCAGATTTTCTCATTGCCTATATCTAATCACTCTCTTCAAGAATAAAACGCACAGGAACATCTACCCACATGGTAACCGGAACCCCCATCCGGGATGCCGGCTTGAATTTCCACTGCTTAACTGCCCTCAGAGCCGCTCGATCAAGAATTGAATGACCTGAAGATTTCTTTATTATCAGCTCACCTGCGATCCCGTCAGTAAGAACCTTTACAGAAAGCATGACGCCTCCTTCGTACCCCCTTCTCCTGGCGATGGAAGGATAGGCGGGAGGAAAATTTACTTCATACCGCGGCACAGCCGAAACTATCGCTACCGCTTCCGATGATTTTTCTTCCCCGAATAGCGGTTTTACAACTGTTTGAGAGAGGGGTTGAGTCTCAACTTGTTTTTCAGCTTCAACCTCAACATTCTTCGAAACGATGTCTTTCTTATTAATCGATTTTTTTGTTATTGGTTTTTCTTTAATTATACTTTCTTTTTTGACAATTACTTTTCTTTTCTTTTTTATTACCGGCGTAACGGTTGTTTCTTTTTTTGCCTCTCTATAAGTGGAAACGAAAGATATTTCAAGAGATCTATTATAATCTTTCTTTATGTGGAAGGCAGGCTGAACCATAGAGATCTGGGCAAAGGCCACACCGATATGAATAGCCATAGCCACAAGCACCGCAAAAAGCAGGTCTTTTTCTAAACTCAATCCTCCCATTTTGTTTCTAATGATACTCCCGTTATCCCTGATTTTCTTACAGCATCCATCACTGAAACTATCATTTCATATGAAGCCTCTTTATCCCCGGAAATCAAGACTTTTGCTTCGAGAGATTCCCGATGAAGGATAGTTAACTGCGCAATGAGCCCGGAAAGATTTGTCTCTTTTTTGTTGAGAAAAATCCTTCCGTCTTCTCTGATTGTAATATCGGTAAGGTTCCTCTTCTCTATCCCGGCAGTAGCCGATGTGGGCAGTTGGACGGGCAGACCTCTGTGAATAGTCATTGACATGGTAAAAAATATAAAAGCCACCAGAAGGAGAAAAATAACATCCATAAGCGGTATCATTTCTATTCTGGCTTTTTTAGCGTATCTCCTTGCGAGTTTCATCCTGATAAATCCGCCCCATTTTTATTCTTTTCAAAAATAATTTCCAGATTGGTACCGTATTTCTCAATCTCCAGTGAGGCTTTTTCAATCTTCGACAGAAAATAGTTATACGGTATCAGGCTAAAAATTGCGATAATAAGGCCGAAAGCAGTCGTTACGAGTGCCTGAGAAATACCTCCAGTGATCATCGCGGGATGTTCTACACCGACCGTACCCAGCATATGGAATGAATAGATAATTCCCGTTACCGTTCCAAGAATCCCCAGAAGAGGTGAAAGGGTTATCATCGTATCGAGAACAGGAAGATATCGCCTCATTCGTGCGATTTCTTCATCAGCGCTCATTTCGAGAGCATCCCTCAATGAAAACTCACGATGAACCATGCCACAAACCATAACCCGGATGACAAAATCCCTTGTGTCTCCCGTGATCCTTTTTGCTTCTGTAAAATCATTCTTTTCAACCAGGGTCATTAAATCATCCAGGAGCTGTTTTTCCCTGTTCCTTGTCTCCCTGATCCAGAAAATCCCCCGCTCGATTATGAGGGTAAGAGATATAATGGAACATAAAAGGAGGGGATACATAATCGGTCCTCCCTGGTAAAAGTAGTCCAGCATAACGGTTCAATCCTTTCTTGTTATTTGATGCACTCGTAATTTTTAACTTCCGGATGAATAATCCTGGCCAGTTTCTCCAACCCATCCACAATCCGGGGTGATGAATGATCTATCAAATCCGATTCAATGATATAAATCCTGTCATTTTCTACTGCCGGAATATTTTTCCATTTCTTCCATCCTTCTCTTACCCGGGGAAAATATTCTCCCCTTTTCATGGATGACACTATTATAATATCCGGTTTTTTGACAATTACGTCCTCTATACTGCAGCGGGGGTACTTGATCATCACATCTCCGGTAACATTTAACCCACCGGCAAGCTCTACCAATTTATTATGAAGGGTATCCCTGCCGACACTAACTATCGGATTGATACCGATCTGAAAAAAAACTCCCGGCTTCTTCAAATCTTTCGTCAACGAAACAACAGACCTGATTCTCTTTTGCAGACTGTCAACCAGTGTTTTTGCTTCATCCTCTCTTCCCGTTATCCTGCCGATATTCAAAACCACCGTGAATATTTCTTCAAAACTCTCAGGGTTAATGACGTAAACAGGAAGACCCACTCTTTCCAACTGTTCAACAATTTCCTTTTTATTTCCACTGGCAGTACTAATAATCAGATCGGGATTAAGAGAAACAACTTTCTCAAGAGAGATGTTTATAAAACTGCCTACTTTCGGTTTTGACCTGGCAGCTTCCGGGTAATCACTGAACACGGTCACCCCCGCGATCTCCTCGTCCAGACCGAGTGCAAAAAGTGTCTCTGTTATATTGGGCGCGAGAGACACAATTCTCTTCGGACAGGGGGGAATATTTATTTTTCTTCCTGTTTCGTCAATGTATTCTTCAGCATTAACTGCTGACAGTAAAAAGAATAATATTAAAAAAGGTAACAGAAAAATTGTTTTGATGTTATGATTTTTCATATGAAAGTTCATTAATTCAAAATTCAAAATTCACACTTTGCTTCCGTTAAGCAATCGTCCATTAACCAGTTTGATAACGGCATACTTGGAGAAGTAATCAATAATATTCAGACAGCCATAGTTCTGTTCAATGGAATATATATTATTGAGGTCAAGCTTCATGGCATCCGCAAGTATTGCACGATTGACAGCTCCATGTGCAACCAGGACAATGCTTCTCCCATAGTTTGCACTTAGAATTTTCTTTAAGGGAGGAATGACTCTTCCGGACATATCCCGAATACTTTCGCCTCCGGGTATCCTGTAACCAGCTATGTTTCCCCACCACTCATCAAAGGCTCCCGGAAATTTTTCTTCTATTTCATTTGCAGTCAACCCTTCCCACGATCTGACGTTTAATTCCCTCAGAGTGGAATGTGATTCAGGGATAAGGCCATGCTCCGTTGCAATGATATCAGCTCCCCTTTTCGTCCTGATCAAGTCACTGCTATAAACACCCGCCAGATTCTCGTCCTTAAGCCTG
>CAZKGS010000002.1:0-10964 GCA_964552105.1 uncultured Syntrophaceae bacterium | reverse complement strand
CCGAAAAGGAATGTGAACATTCCCACGAACAGGAATATGAATAATCCTTGCAGCAGAAATAGACCGGTCACAATGGCTGCGGTAATCAATGTAGAAATGATAGCTTCCTTCTTCCCCGCAAATTGTGTGAAGGCTAACGCAGTTCCGTAACCGGATCTGGCATAGTTGAAAAATGATGCCAGTTGAACCGTTGACCATCTCCCTAAAACGGGCATTATGATAAGAGCCCTGTTTTTGATTTCTACAGGTATTTCCATCAAGGCAAATACTTTTAAAATTAGAAGGAGTATCAGGCCGGTAACGGCAAATGAACCGATCCGGCTATCCTTCATGATGGCAAGGGTCTTTTCCCGATCTGTACCACCTGCCAGGCCATCCACCGTATCGGCAAAACCATCCAGATGAAAGGCGCCCGCAACAATTACGAGTGTTACAATAACAAGTATATCCACGAGGGATACGGGAAGAACCGTGTCCAGAACAATCCTGACACCCACAAGGATCAAGCCTATTAAAAGACCGACCAGGGGAAAACAGGCCATTGAGTTGCCCAGTTTTTCCTCTGTAATATCGAGGTCTTTGAATATCCTGATTATGGTCAGAAATTGTAAAGCTCTCAAGAATCCTTTCATGTTATTTTGATTTCCCATCCACTCCGGCAGATTCAAAGGTTGCCATTTCCGTCATAACCTTTACGGCGGCTTCAATGACTGACATGGCTATAGCCGCACCCGTTCCTTCTCCCAGTCTCATATCTAAATTCAGAACCGGCTTTTGACCCAGTTTCTCAAGCATCTGCTTATGTCCTGCTTCAGAAGAAAGATGCGAATAAAAAAGATATTCATTTATAGTGGGGTTCATAGCAACCGCAATCATGGCGCCCGCTGTGGAAATGAAGCCATCCACTACAACCGGTATCCGGTGAGCGACGCACCCGATAATCAGACCGGCTATCCCACCTATTTCAAAACCGCCCACCTTGGCCAGGACGTCCATTGGATTTTCAGGATCTGGCCGGTTCATGGATATGGCTTTTTCTATGATGGATGCCTTCTTTTGCAGCCCTTCATCATCAATTCCGGTACCCCTGCCGGTTACCTCCTCCGCTTTAAGCCCTGTAAAAACTGATAGTATAGCACTGGAGGGTGTAGTGTTGCCAATCCCCATTTCTCCCGTTCCGATAATATCCACGCCTCTTTCGGCATATTCGTCTGCCAGCTCCATGCCTGTCCTGATAGACTGAAGAGCTTCAGCGTGGGTCATGGCGGGGCCTTTCGTAAAATTTTTCGTTCCATAGCCCACCTTCTTAATGATAAACCCTTCGGCAGGTTCAAAATCATGATCCACACCTATGTCCACAACGACAACTTCCGCGCCTACATGCCTTGCGAGGACGTTGACGGCCGCTCCCCCGGAAAGCATATTCAAGACCATTTGTACCGTGACCTCCCTGGGATAGGCGCTCACACCTTCCTCTACAACGCCATGGTCACCGGCAAAGGTAAATATCATTTTTCTTCTTATAGACGGATTCAGATCTTCTCTGATAGCCGTATATTGCTGGGCAATTATTTCAAGTCTGCCGAGGCTTTCAACCGGTTTTGTAAGACTGTTCAGCCTTAGTTTTGCCTTCTCCAGATAATCCTTTTTCAATGGTCGGATGTCATTCAGTACCTTCTGTAGATTTTCCAATCTTCCCTCTCAATCTGATTTTCTGTTTTTATATTCTTTGTTCTTGCCGAAAGCTAATAGCTGACTACTCACTTTATCTTGACAGGAATGCCGGAAAGAAGGGCATAAACCTCATCTGCCCTTCTGGCCATCCTCTGATTGAGAAAGCCGAGTTGATCTCTGTAATCCCTTGCCAGTTTATTATCCGGAACGATACCCATGCCGACCTCGTTGGATACAATAATAATCTTTTCTTCCAATTCATTTAAGCTGGAAAATAAATCATCCACAATTTCTGATCTCTTTTCATTCTGATTCGGATATTCCAGAAGAAGATTAGACATCCAGATAGTTAAACAATCAACAAGGATTGTTTTGTATTCTCCAAAAACCGATCTGAGGGCTTCTCCAAGATCGATCGGCTCCTCCAGAGTATCCCATCGGGCACCTCGACTTTCCTGGTGTTTTAGAATCCTCTCTTCCATCTCCTCGTCAAAAGCCTGTGCTGTTGCCAAAAACAGCCTCTTCCCTTCGATTTTTTCAGCCATATCCTGTGCAAAATCGCTCTTACCACTCCTGGCACCGCCTGTTACAAAAATTATCATCTCATTGTCCTTCCCGCGAATGGATAAAAAATCATGCCTTCAGTAGGGCAAGGCTTCAGCCTTGCAAATGTTCAGCAGGGCTAAAGCCCTGCCCTGCGTTTTACTATTTCTCCTGTGATTGCCCCTTCGCCTGATCCGCCATCATCTGTTGCAGATTCGCAAGTGACTGCAACCTGGAAGAACCGTCTATCGCCTTGACTGCGATATCCTCTACCTTCTGATATGATTTTTCGAGCTGCCCGGAGAGTTTTGAAATCTGTTCACTCTGTTCCTTTACCGTTTTTTCAAGAGATTCAATCCGGGTAGTGAGTACTCCTCGCTCACCTTCAAATTCTTTATTCAGCAATTGCTCCCTGTTTTTAGCTTCTGCTGTAATTCTTTCGGTCGTTTCCTTCACAGCTTTATTGGTAGCCGTTTCCACTTCCTTGGGAAACGCACCCACATTTTTACGCAATTCATTCAGTTCCCCTTCTTTTTCGCTTATCGCTTTTTCTCTTTCCGCCAGTTCCTTTTCCATCTGCTCCCTTTTAATCTGAATTTCCCTTTCAAGTTTCGCTTTTTCGTCTTCGAATTCATCTTTCAGAAGCTGTTGATCCCGCTTAAAAGTGTAATGGAACTCTTCCTTCTCTCGTTCACGTTTCTTCTTTTCAGCAGAGTTCTGTTCTTTTATTTCCATCTCATACTTTTCTTCTTCTTTCTCCCATTCTGCGCGAGTATTTTCAATTTCCTGCATCAGTTCCTCTTTCATCACGGCCATCTCGGATTCATACTCCCGTCGCTTCTGATTATGGGCTTCTATGAGTGCAGCCAGCGTAGCCGCTGATTTTTCTATTTCATACAACTCCTTTAATTCATCATCCTTAATCGCAATAGCTTTCTGGATACTATTCAGCTTATTTACTTCATCTTCCAACTTATCTGAAACCTGGGTCAGCATCTTACCCATGTCGAGTTTGAGGCTGCTGATCCCTTTTACGACACCCTCGGATGACAGAGAGCCTGCGACCTCAATGACCTCCTTCGCTCTTTTTTCCTCAATTTTTTGTTCCGGTTTCAGCTCCGCTTCCCTCTTTTCCTGAAGCTGTCTTAAAAGTGCATTGTAGGCATCGAGCATTTCTTTTTTTGTATTGCTCATCGTAGGCTTTTGGGGTTGTTGGCTTTTATTTTCCGTCATAATTGGTACCTCTTTTCTTTGGTTTAATTTTTTTCATCCCGCTCTTGTTTAACTACTGCTCAATGCGGTACAATTTCTTGCCCGTATCCTGCCCCCTTTTTCTTCAAGATGTCCTGCCGGATCCTCTGTCCCACTTTCCAGTACAGAATCACCAGCACTGAATTCACTGAGCGCGCGACATTCAGCCGGATCTCAACAATTAGAACTCGTAAATTAATGAGCACTTATTCAGATGTTTTAACCGGTTTCATAAGCAACTCATTCCATGATCAGTTCTATCACAATTGTGTCCGATCTTTTCGTAACTGCCTAATAAATGTGAATATGTTCCGGATTTCTACCCATTTCAATTACCATTACTACTTAATTCCTGCATCAATCCAGATTTCCAGTCTTTATACCGATCATCACGAACAGCCTGGAAAAACTCTGTTCTGTCTTCCGGTGATAAAAAGAAGAAGTGGTATTTCCAATCAATGCCATCTTCCTTCAATTTCTTGTTCAACGAATCAAAATGCGCCTTCCCGTCCCGGTATTTTGCTTTGTTTTTTTGATTAGTGTCGCCGTCCGCCTTTATCTCTACCACCAATATTTCATTCTTATCTTTTATCTTTATGAAGAAATCAGGATTAAAGTTTTCCCTTTTAACATGAGTACTTCCTTTTTCATCCGGCTTATAAGAATAAGGGAACGAATAAAATCCTTTATCCGGAGATTTGAAAATGGAATCAAATAAATCAATATTATTAAACAACGAATTGGTAAATCGACGTTCCGGTTCATAGGAAACGACAAGTATATTTAACGGCGTTTTGAACTCGTCATCCTTTTTTTCAAAGAGATTTTCCTGCAAAAACTTAATTTCGTCTTCACTGCCGCCATATTTTTCCACCTTTCCTTTAATCTCATAATAGTTTGCTTTATCATCCAGAAACTCTCCAAACAGGGTTTTCTGTTCTGCGGAAAGTGAGTTGACAGAGTCTTTTGTATAATAAACATAAGTTTTATCCTTTATCACACTCTCATTGAAAGACTGTGACGACATCTCCTCCCAGTTTAACGGGTAAAGGGAATCAGGCCGCATCTTCATCCTCGGCGCTTCTTTATCTAATTCCCTGAACATCGGGCCGAATGCCTGTTTTGCTTTTGACAAATTTTCATTTGAAAGGAATGACGAATCACGTCCGTCTTTTTCAAGGTTCTTAACAATTAAATCCTTAATTTTTTTAATAGGCCACTGCTTTGAAATGGAGGCGTCTTTTTCCTTCAAAAACAGTTTGATTTGGCGCGCAGCCTGCTCAACAGTCAATATGTCCTTGTTCTTAATAGTAAAACGGAAAAAACCCGTTTCTGAGTAAATGCTGGTTTCTTCCCATTTCCTGCTCTGTGGCGAAAAACCCACCTTTCCCGGTTCTTTTGCGGGTTGTTTCTTGATCTCTATGGTATCCTGAACGGATGCATATTCTAAATTGTAAAGCGGGAAGGCATAGCGTTTTTTGGATTCATCATAAAACCATGAGATCTTGTTTTCTATTTCCAGAATTTCATTATATAGATTGACAATCTTTGGCGTCCATTTTTCATGATTATTGATTTTCACAAAGATCGGGTGTTCCAACCCTTTCGGTATTCTTAGCCCTCTGCCCAAAACCTGCGAAATAAGCAATTTGGAATTGAAAGCCCGTTGTTCATGAGGCACAATCTGAAACACATTTTTAACATCCCATCCCTCGGTAAGCATGCTTACAGATACAATCCACTCTACGGGATTTTCCTTTTCATCCACAGATTTCAGCAATGCCAGATTTTCTTTCCGAACTTTTTCACCGTTGCTTAATATACCATCAACAACCGCCTTTTCATTTGCCGAAGATGGCAGGCCGGAAGTCACCCAGATGACTTTTTTGGCCACCTCGTCATAGGACAGGTTTTCTTTTTCAGAAATATATTTAACCAGATCGTTCCACACCTGGATACAGGTAACTATCCTGTCGGTGATGATAATAGTGATGGGCTTTAAATTGTCGGAATGTATTTCCTGTATGGCTAAGTGATTCTGATACGTTTCATCAAACCCCTTCTCTTTATCCGACTCCTCCTCGACCTTATAATCAAATTTTTTGATGATTCCGTCTTCCATGGCCTGTTTCAGGCTGTAACGGTAAATCACGTCATGAAAATATTCATCTCCGATATAAGGCGTGCCTGTAAGTCCGAGCAAATAACGAAAATCGTAATCCGGGTTTATCAAGAATTCGTACCATCTCTTCACATTAGCGTCTGCTTTGCTGTAAATATGATGGGCTTCATCACTGATGACCAGGATTCGTTGTCCTTTGCCCTTAAAGCTGTCAGGAATGGAAGAGCCTGTTCGTTGATATGCCGAGTGGATGTTCTCAACACAAATGTCACCATTTAGGATTGGGTCATTGGCGCTCTTAATGGCAGGGGAAGGATAAGCCGCACCCAGTTCGGTCAGAATTTGTGTCAATATGTTATTTCCTCTGAATGCTTCAAACTTCTTTTTCAACTCTTCTTCAATGGTTAAAGACGGACATAACACCAGCGCCTTATCCACCAGACCCTCCGCCATCATAATCTGAGCAACTGCGTATATTACCCAGCTTTTCCCCGTGCCTGTTGCCAGATCGATGCTGAACGATTTTTTATCTCTGATCTGAATATGCCCTAAATAGTCATTCAGCTTATTGTAGCGGATCTTGAGTTTTGGGGATTGGTTATAGGTATGGACGGCGGCTTGCTCCGTATTTTTATATTTATCGGAGACAAAAAATTGAATGGCTGTCCTTGCCGCTTCACGGATGTGCCCAAAATCAGCGGTAGTCAGTGCGTCTAAAAAGGCGTCATACTTGTTGATTATGGACAGTACTTTTTCGGAATAGTCGTCTGTTCGGAACAAAAAATCATCGTTTTTATATTTAAGGCTCATTTGAAATCCCCTTTTGATTTCAAAACTTTGAGTTCATTTCCATACTTATCCATAAATATTATCAGCATCTTTTTGCCGTTAAACTCATTTTGAGGGATTCGGATAACAGCTTTGGTTTCGGCATCATCAAGAATTTTATCCGCCCAAAAGGCTTTATCCAAATTGAAATACCCGCCGTTGTAATTGGTATCGATCAATACCATTGAAAGCGTTTCAAAATTTTCAAAATCCTCCGGATCATAGACAAGGGTATTTGACTTGAATTGAGTGATTTCAATAACAAAATCTTTATGATCCTGGTTAAACAGATTCCGGTTTTCCGGCGCTTTCCGGCAGTACCTTGCGGCAACTTCAGGCTGGGAAATAAAGTCAAATCCTACAGCGTCAATTACTTCGTTGACATCATTTTCACTAACCGGCTGTTTCAGACTTCCCGGCTCGCCCTTTTCAATGAGCGCCATCAATACGGATAGAGGAACTTTCAGAAAAACGTAGGTGGTTTCGTCAATGGGAATTTCATCTTCCATAAATCCCATCGAGATAACAGGGGCGATTACATAGAATTTATTGCCCGCTCTGCTGCCTAAAACCGTATGCAGTGTTTTAACATATCCTCTATCAAGGATTAAATTTTTCTGATTCGGATAATCCCAAATATAAGCTGAATGAATGCCGATATAGCCGTCTGCCGTAAAGCCGTGTATCTTGTGAGGCTCGGGACGGAGGCCGAAAAGTTGGGTGACAAAAGGCTTGTAAGACTCCCAGTCCATGTTCAGGATCTGTTTGTTATCGTAGATACCGGCGTTGTAGAGTGTGAATTCCTTTGCCTTCAGTGGTTTTTCCTTTTCGGTCTTTTCTTTTGGCAGGATAAGGGAAATTCGAAATTTGACTTTGCCCACCGTTATAGTCTTTTCACCCGCCTTTCCGTCTTCGTTTTCCGTGACTTTCAGCTTGTGGACTTTGAATTTGTCTTCAGGGCAGACCAGAGAGAAGGGTTGTTCTTTATTGCCGGATAAATTTTCTGAAATAAAACTGGCAAGGTTCTTTAGGAATGTGTCGGTAATTACCAGGTCGCCCTTGC
The DNA here is from genome assembly GCA_964552105.1 of uncultured Syntrophaceae bacterium. GTDB lineage: Bacteria > Desulfobacterota > Syntrophia > Syntrophales > UBA6807 > CAZGAK01. The sequence continues at coordinate 3,483 of CAZKGS010000002.1, read as the reverse complement.
GGGCTTTTTCATAGACAAAAAACAGACCGCGGGAATTTTTAGAATGGTCTTCAAAATCATCTACACGTTCATAATCCCGGCGGTCATCATTTTTCGCGGAACCGATTTGGGTGGTGAGATTGAACATTCTTTTCTGAATGGTGTAAATCGCAAGCTTTCCGCTATCCATTCCAATCCAGCGGCGGCCAAGTTTTTCTGCAACGGCAAGAGTTGTGCCGGAGCCGGCGAAGGCATCGAGGACAATGTCGTTTTTGTTGGAGGAAACTTTAATAATTCTTCCTAATAAATCTTCAGGTTTTTGGGTTGGATAATTGACTCTTTCTACAGCTTGAGAGTTTGTCGGGTATATATCAGCCCAAAAAGATTGTAATGGTATCCCTTTCATTTCATCTAAGTACTTCTTAACTCTAATTCCACCCTTTGATGTAAAATGTAGCCTTCCTTCTTTATCTAACCGTTTCATTGTTTCGGTCGGACATCTCCAATAACCATTTACTCCTTTATATTCATAGTAATACCCACCTCCTGCTAAACCTTTAGCGGTTATAGGACCGTCTGTCCATTTCCGTCCATCAGAATCAACGTTTCGAAATCTTTCTAAGTACTTCTCACCATAGTTTTCATACATCTGATTCCATAAATAATATTCATTTTTTGTGTAGAAGTAAATATGATCGGTGTTAGATCCATATTTCGCAGAGTCACTATGAGCACTTGTTCTTTTCCAAGATATTTCATTTTTAAAATTATGTTCGCCAAATATTTCATCTAATAATGTTTTTATGTAATGACCTTTTTTTTCATCTAAATGCACATAAATAGAACCATCATCGGCCAAAATCTCCCGCATGAGAATCAACCGCTTGCGCAAGAACTCAATGAACTGCGCCCCGATAATCTTGTCCCGGTACGCCTTTTCCCGATCTTTCATAAAATCCTGTTTTGTGGCAAAGGGGGGATCAATGTAGATGAGCTTAATGCGGTTTTTTGTTCTATATCTGTTTTCGTTCCGCTGATCATCATAGATGGTTTTAAGGGCAAGAAGGTTGTCGCCGAAAATGAGCATATTCTGCCAGGCGTTATCAAAGGAATTGTCGCTGTTAAAAGAACGGACTTTCTGAAAAGGAGCAACAGGCGTGCCTGCAATAATGTCCTCTTTCCGTGCTTTTCCCTTATAAACAAGCCTGTAGTCTTTGGTGGCTTCGATGAACTCCGAATCCCCGGAATCAAAGAGCTTGCTCTTGTAAATAGCAGGAATCGACTTGCCCGCCTGAATTAGCTCAATAATCTTCTGTTTTTCCTGTTCGGTAAGTTTCAAAATATTGCCTTTAAATTCCTTCTGTTCTTTAAGGTCTTTCAGCTAATGGGCCGCGTCGGGGACGTTCGTGCAGAACTTGTATTAAACTGGATGTTGTCTTTTCCTGCGTACTTTGCCTTACGAAGCAAACGTCATCTGTTTAATTGCAAGCATTAAAATTTTTTCTTGGATCATATTATTAAAAAAACCAAACATGACTCCATCTTCAAAGGTTGTAAATCTTTTTGAGATTACCGATTACATCCTCCAGCGATGTATTGCGTATCCCCAGATTTTTCAAATCAGGCGGCTCATCAGATACCTTGTCTAAAAATATCCGCATGTCATCTGCTATGGATTGAGGCAATACAACATCTGTATCCAGGGACAAGATTTGATATAGCCTGAAGACATCGTTTTTGTGTTTCTTGATGTCTTTACTGTTGATAGTCACACCCGAATTTTTGAGCTGACATAAATCCAACCAGGCCTTTGATTTCAATGGAATCAGATATTCCTGCGATATTATTGAAAGATCGTCTATAACCTTTTGCCCGTTTTTAATAAAATCATAGTAATCGTTGTCCATCAAAATAGCCGATAAGCTTGAAACCGTCTCATCCGTTGGAATCGGGGTTAAATGACTCTCGATGGGCAATTCGAATACATCTGGTTTTCGAGAAAACAATTCTATCATATAAGGAAAGGCTTCCTCCTCTGGATCGTAAAAACGATAAAACAGCTTCTTGCCGGTACTTTTCTGTCTGTTTTTATATTGCCCTTCTTTAATAAAAGCCCAAAAGGCATTTACGAATTCAACATCCAGGGCTTCTAAGATTAAGACAATATCCAGATCTTTTGTTGCTCTGAAATTAAGACCCATATTTTCCATCGCTAAATCACATGCAGTTCCGCCAATCAGAATATATTTATCCGCATAATCCTTGAAATAATTCCGGAAAAGATCAAGTCCCCTTACCATTCAAAACCCTCCATCATCTTTTCCATGGCGGATTCAACGCGTTCATCCTTAATATCTCTTAAACTCAGATACAGAGAGAATGGATCAACTATTTTACCGTTCGCAAATAAATCCGGAGAGTAGCTCCAGACCTCCAGCTCATATTCTGCCTCATCCGGATAAGAAATAATTTCATGAGGGTATTTACGCTTTATGTCTTTCCAGTTTTTTGCAAAAACTGCGTAAACCGGCTTTAGGGGTGGAGTCAGCATTGAATAGCGGGCCAAGGCTGTCAGACCGGCTTGACAGACCGACAACTCATCGATCAGTGCTTTCAGCCACACGTTTTCCTTTACCGGCGATCTCAAGTGAGGAAGCGCTTTCCCCCATAGATTCCTGCGGTTTTTGTCGAAACAAACCAATCTTTTCCTGCCCGTGATCGATACCTCAGCCAACTCAAGGGATTCGATTTCATCAAGAGATCTGGTCATCGCCATCCGCGAATATCCAAGCGCTTCCGCTAATTGCGTTGGGGTTAAAGGTTCGACCATTATTTGGGTTAGTGCATGGAGAATAACGGCCTGAGTCGATGGTCCCAAGATGACTGTCTTTGATCTTTTTTTAATAAAATATTCCCTCAAATCAATACCTAAATCCGGGAGATACATCTGGTTCCCCGGTATGATAAAAGGAACTTTGTGCTCGATCAGACGTTTTCTATTAAACGATGAAATAATGGAATGGACAAAAACAGCTTTCATTTTAAGCTTTTGGCTCACGATATCGATATGTTTATGAATTGTCGCAGGGGTAAGCTCGCTGTCGTTTCTTGAAGCCAAAACAATAAATTCTTCATTCAACAACCTGACCTGGAACACATCATAAATATCCTGAAGGAAAAAAGGAAGCGATCCCTGATTTATCGGTTTCGATAACGTGACCGTTATGCCAAGCGTATCCAATAAATATCTTTTAAGCCGATTAACTAAATCTTTCATCCCGATATTTCTCTTAATATTAAAGTATTTTTTGCACAGTAACATACATTACGTTATTGTGCAAAAAATATGTTATCAAGTTTCCAATTCAGAAATTGGCATCTTTCCTTTGCCGGTTTACATTTTTTCTAAGAACTTTGTACAAAGTCGTAAATTAAATTAATGTAATTTTGAATTTTGGTGACAGCATACTTATTTCTATTTGTTCTGATGTAAACTCGGAGTCT
>CAZKGS010000001.1:0-39908 GCA_964552105.1 uncultured Syntrophaceae bacterium | reverse complement strand
TTTAACCTTCAAAAATAATTTTCCCCGTATCTTTTAAATTATAACCGGGCAGATTATGAGATAATTTGCTTATTTTTGTTGGTTCGATATAAGAAATAAACCCTTTCATGACGCTTGTCGACCAGAGTTCTTTTGGAACAACAAGATCAAAACGTTCTTCCCTGAGTGGAATAAAATCGAGAGGGAGGAGATGGGCAACATACTCGATACCCAAACCCACGTCCGCTTCATCAAAGAAGACCTTAAGGGCTACTTCTACATGAGTATTGACTTCGTCAGCAAAACCGATGATATCCTTTTCAGATAAACTCTTCTCCATCAGGAAATACTCGAGCAGAGTCCGCGTGCCGGACCCCTCATTCCTGTTAACGAACCTTGCCTTCTTTCCTGCAAGATCCCCCAGACCCTTTATGGCGAGAGGGTTGCCTTTTTTAACGATAAGACCTTGTTCCCTGTGCCATAAATTGACTACGACATACCGTTGAGGGGAAAGTATCCTGCTCAGAATGGGAAGATTATATTCTCCCGTTTCCATATCAAGGAGATGTGTGCAGCATGCCTGTCCTTTCTTCCCGGACAGGGCCTGAATACCTCTCAGGCTGCCCACTGACGAATAAAAAGCAATGGATTCGGGGAAATTCTCACGAGAATAAATCGACAAAAGCCTTCCCAGAAGCATATCGTCACTCCCTATAATGTGGATGTCTTTTTCCCTTTGCACGTTTTCATCAATCCAGCGAATGATATGATCTTTAGGAAAGAGCCACTTCCCCGCAATCCTTACATGGGGGATACCACTCTCTTTAACGAGTTGGTATATTTTCTTCTCGTTAAGCCTCAGAAAATCGGCAAGTTCCTTTGTAGTAAGAAGTTCTTCTTTCATAAGTATCGTTCTTACCACTTAACGTTATAGTGGTCAATAACATTACAAAACATGATTTAACCCGGATTTTCATGGGCTGCAGATCTATAACCTGCGAGGATGGATTGAACTCAGTATGTAGAAAAAAATGGCCACAATGGTTATTATCCCGCCAATAGCAAAGGGGTACAGACCATAATCTCTCCGCACGATAATCCTGACCTGTTTATCTGATAAATCCCTGTCTTTCATAGAAATGTGGAAGCTGTATCCTGATGCAAAGTCCGGATTCATGGTTTCAGGACAGATCGTTGTCATATTTCCATCATTGTTCCTGACATATAAGACCGTCTTTACACCCCTTGAGACTACCTGCCCTTCTATATTAAATGAGCTTCTCTCAATAGATGCCGGTTTAATCATCAGCCGCCCGTCCGCACCCATGCCGGTTACAGTCCCCCTTTCCAGGATCAGTGTCTCGTTAACCCCTGAAAATTCATTCAAAAAATGTCCCGAGAGAAACAATAAAAAACACACATGAAACATGATTATGCTGAGTTTTCTGAATGATATCCCGGAGCTGCAATGATTTTTAATGTACGCAACGGTACAGAAGATTGTATCGACCACAAGCATAAAGAGTATGGCAAAGAGCACAAGTATCCATAGATAGAGCTCAGGGCGATTGTAAAACCCGGCCAGCCATTCCGGAAAGTGGAGTGTATTTAATCTTCTTAATTCCGACGGATTGAAATCTGCAATCAGTGCACCACAAAAAAGGGTTATTGATGCCGCAATGAGTAACCAGAATCCAATATCCATACGTTCTAAAAAGGCCGGGATGCGTCTCATATCAACCAAAACACCCCCCCGTGCAAGACTTCTACTATCTCATGGTGATAGAAAATGTATATCAAAGGAATGCATCCCAGCACCGCACAAACGGCTTTTATCTCCGGTCGTATTTCGATCAGACGAACATGTATCAGGGCCGCATAGACACACCAGACCGAGGCGCTCGCCAGATGTCTACTGCTCCATGAAAAGGGGTATGACCATCCAATATATGCCCATATTGCCCCGATAATCTGGCATAAGGTAAATATGAGAAAGCCCCAAAGGGCAAACCTACGGCTGTAGACCATTTCAGAATTCAAGCCGGAGACAAGGTATGCAAAGGCCAGGACACCTGCAGAAATAAAGAGGGCGGCGCTTAGTGCCTCTGTCAGAAAAAATAGTGGGGCCACCAGCACTTGAGCCTTCATTGAAGGAAGGACAACATCCTCCGGGATAACAAAGGGAATAATGGAAGTTATCACAAGGGGAATCATAACAATAAGCCCTTCGGTATCGGCACCTCGCCACAGGAGGAAGAGGACGACACACGCCATCCCGGCAGGGAGGACAAGCAATTCCGCCCCCTCGGTAAACATCAGATCAAGATACCACCTTCCCTCGACATGTCCTCTCATAACAAGGATGGCGATATTGACCGTCAATCCGATGAGGATTAGAAAGATCCCCATCCGTTTTGCATGGATAAAACAAGAAATACCCGAGACAAGGTACAACATTGATGCAATCGCGGTGCAGCTCTTAAATAGTGTAAGTCCGGTTTCCATGGAATTTAAGATTTTTACCTTTGCAGGCTTATTACCTCTATTTTTTCTACAGCCTTTACATTCCTGTCCGCGGAGAGATCATCCGGTATGACCATGAAAAACCTGCCCCCTTTTTTCACTGGTCTTTTGGCTTTCATATCAGCGATCATAACATTCCTGCCGGAAGGCGCCATGAACAGTTCGCCATATGATAAAAGAGTCCGATAACCATCCGGGGCAGAAACTACAACGGCAGAACATAAATCGTCCCTGATACCCGCCTTCTTAAGGATGTCCACCAGGGGCACACCACCTGCCAGCTTCAGTCCATGATAACCCTGTCCATCTCCGACTTCTTTATAAAGAATCTCTTTACGCTGCCAAGAAGACAATGTATCGATATCCAAAGGATGTTCTACATCGCCGGATACAGTGAATTCAGGTGAAAACAGAATGTTCATAACTTTCTTGTCGACCTTTGGGTGCAAATCAACCACCTTAATCTCCGTAATTTCTTCGAGGGAGCGATCCGTGTAAAAATCATTTGCAATTACAAGCCTCGGCATACCGACTTTGCGATTGAGCTGATCCAGCCAGGACCAGTAAACTTCGGGGACATGAGCTTTGTCATGGTGAGGCATAACGGACATGGCCTCCAGTGCTATTATAACGTCTGCCGGGTTCCTGTAAAATATTTCACCCCACGAGAGAACGACCTCGTCCCCTGATTTGTTGCGGACTACAATGGCAAGGTCAAGGTCTTTGTTAAAATCCGGTTTTGACTTTTCAATTATGGCAGATTCGAGCAATTCCCTCAGTGTTGGGCCCCTATAACAAAACACACCGTGAAAACGTCCATCCTTCGATACCTCGTTAAGCCTGACGGTGGCACAATCGAACTCTGTAAGATCATCCATATCCATGTGCAGCTTCTGTTTTACCTCACCCGTGACACTTAACACGGAGACAGGAACTATCCATATCTGAAAGGCAAAAAGAATTAACTCAAGGGAAATTAAAAAGATCAGTATTTTTTTTAACATTTCAGACTCCTTACATCCTCTCTGTTACAATATTAAAAGCCGGGGCTCCGGAAAGTTTAACTTCATCCACTACTTTCACCAGAAAACCGAGTGAGACATTTTTATCTGCTTTTATCTTTACTGACTGCTTACATCCCCTTAACCTGTTCTTGATTGTGGATAAAATTTCATTCAGGGCAATCTTTTCCCCTCCCATATAAATCATCTCTTCTTTCGTTATTGAAATGACTATATCCTCCACTTCCTGCACAGCGGCGGTTTTCGATTCCGGGAGTTTGATTTCGATAGCCGGTTCCGCCGCTATACGTGATGTCAGCATGAAAAAAAGCAAAAGGAGAAAAACGACATCCACAAGGGGAGCAATGTTTGTACGAAGAAAAACTCGTTTTCTTCTTCTAAATTCCATCTTTCTTCTCCGGGTTAAAATGCATCGCCAAGCGCTTCATGCCGATAGCAATCTCGTCCAGACGTCCTTCGAGATAGTAGTAGGCTATTTCAACCGGTATGGCCACGAGAAGTCCGGCAGCCGTCGTAATCAGGGCTTCCCATATCCCATTTGCCAGCATCTCTACCCTCAAAACACTTCCCTGGGCAGCAATGACACGAAAACTGGCTATCATACCCAGCACTGTACCGGTAAGACCCAGCAGCGGTGTAATAGCGGCAATAAGGGATAAAGAACCTACTCCCTTTTCCAGGACTTTCAGCGCCCCAGCACCAATCAATGAGACCTCTTTTTCGTCCAGTTTTTTTTCCAGAGCATCCAGCAATGAAGCGATATGATCCGGTTTATTGTCGAAAATATCCGGCGCAGGACAAGCGAGCTGTTTCAGAAGAATCTTGAATTGCACTGTTTTATTAATAGTTATGGCCAAGGCCATAATGGAACAAAAAAGTATGGGCCACATCAGCAGCCCCCCTTTTAGAAAAAAATTAATCACCTGAATTACCTCAATTCAAACCGCACAGGGAGAATTACCCTACAGATCATGGACCTGCCGTTTATCACAGAAGGGGAAAAGAGAGATTTCCAGACAGCTTTCAGGGCCTCTTCATCGAATCCGAATCCCGCTTTTTTTATTACTTCTACATTTGTAAGCTTCCCATCTTCATCTATGGTCAGCATCAGGATCACTTCCCCTTCTTTGTTTAATCTCTTTGCCATAAAGGGATACCTTGGCAAAACCCGTCTCTGGAAATGCGGCCCTTCCGCTGAACCAAACTTCACCACTACAGGTTCGCCCCCTGTCACGGCTAAGGGTGCATGCGCAGGATCTTGGACATCAGGATTATCAGTCTCATGATTTAAAACAGAAACATCCATCGATAATGTGTCTGCTGCATCAGGCTGAACATCCAAAGGGGGTTTTATCAGCGACGGAGCCTTTCGTTTTTCAACATACTTTCTTTTGATGCTTTTTCTGATGGTCTTTTTCTTCTTCCGAAGAGTCGCATCTTTTCGAATTACCGGAGGGGTAATTTTTACACGTTTTTTTTGTTCAGGATTCGAAGACAGGGCAATCTCCCCATCCGCAATAATTAACTTAACGTTTCCATATTTCCTGCCGACAGTGGCTTCCATCGGAATTACCATAATAGAAAGGTGGAAAACGATTGCTATGAAAACACAATGCCGGAATTTCATAGCCTTCAGTCCTCATCGCTCATTGCTCATTGCTCAGCCCTTGTGGCTTTGCCGTATTAGTATTTTGCTGTAATGCCACAGAAAATTTCCCTTCCACGAGCAGGGAAGCCATCATCCGGCTCATAATCATTGTCAAACATGTTATTGACTGCGATATATGCCTCAAGATATTTCATAACAGGCTGTGTAATTCTCGCACCAAAAAGCCAGTAGTCATCCCCCTCGCGTTCTTCAAGTGCAGGCTTTGATGGCGTTGGCAATTGCGAGTACGTTTTTGCCATATACATACCGTTAAGATTAAGCTTCGTTTTCAGCGAAGGAATGGTGTACTGGATTTGGGCATCTATCTTGTGTTCGGGAACGTCTGTAACATTATCCGTTACATGGCCGTCACTTTTATCGCGAGCGTAGTTGTAGGTATAACCCAACTTAAGGATAAGATCTTCCATCGGGTAAATATCGGAGCTGAACTCAAAACCATACATCTTGATCTCGGCCCAGTTTTGATATGTATTACCGTAGCAGACGGGTCCGTCACGACTTATCCAGTCAGATATATCGTGATGGAAAAAGGATAGTTCCGCCCTGCATATATCAAAGAAGGTGTGGGAAGCACCAACCGTATAATTAATACTCTGTTCCGCACCCAGATCAGGATTTCCAGACTTGGTCGAGTAAAGCTGACTCAAAGTGGGAAAACGCGTCTTTTTGGCTACAGATCCGAAAAGTTTGGTAGAATCCGCAAACGTATAAACCGCACCGATCATCGGGTTATAAGCATCTTTTGTATTAGAGCTAGCCGCATCATTCTGATTGATAAGGTTGCCACTGCCGTCGGTGTCGTTATACTTTGCCTTCACAACTCGAAATGAATCATAACTCAACCCGGCTACTATGGAGAGGTTTTCTATTAAATTGAATTCATTCTCGAGGGCAATGGATCCGGTATGCGATAACGATTCCGCAAATGGCAGATATGTTTCATCGCGTTCCCTGTGAGAATCAACCTTGAAGTGAACGGCAGCTCTCAAGACGTTCCACTCCACAGGCTTGTAATCAGCCAACAAATTGCCTCCCGCGAGATAGTCTTTGTATGTGCTGATCCCGAGAGGTGTACTGTAAGTTTGATCATCATAAGAGACATAATCATCTTCGTGATTATGATAGAAGAAATTTGTCTTCAAGATCAGTTGATCAATAACTTTCTGCCTCCCATTTAAGTCGATACCCCAGTCATTATATTTGTCTATCCGGCCAAATTGAGAAAATGCGGGCCTGTTCGGAAATACACTATTTTCAGAGATTGATGAAGGCATACCTTTTTCTGTCTTTATAAGATGAAAATTCACATAATATTCAGAGTCCGGATTTGGTTCTATGCCCAATTTTGCCCAGAAACTGTTACTCTCGGAGTCAGAATTATCGCGGAAACTGCCATCTTCCAATATAGCCTGGGATTTCCCCCCAGGTTTCTTTGTAGTAGTCCCTAATCTCGGATCAAAACTGTTGGCCATTTTCCAGGCATCAGTCTCGCTGTGCGTGTAATTGAGCCAGTAATTAAATATACCGGTCTTCATGCCATGAGAAACCGATTCCCTGTTATAGCTTTTTTCCCCTACCTCAAAGCTTGCCGACGCCGAAGGTTTTTCAGAAGGCTTCTTGGTAACAATATTTATAACTCCTGCTTCAGCATTTGGCCCGTAGAGGACCGAGGGGGCCCCTTTTGTGACTTCAATCTTCGCAATAATATCCGCTGGAATCTGATCAAGATTCAATTTTCCATAATTCGTTTCATAATATGGAACACCATCAACAAGAATCAATGTCTGCCCCTGACCAAATCCATGAATGGAAATATTTGGCTCAGCTTTCCGGCCTGTGGTAACCTGAATCCCGGGAACATAGCTCAGGGCCTCAGCAACTGTTCGGCTGTTTGTAGCCTTGATATCTTCGGCTGTTACCTCATTCGTTATGGCAATCTCCTTAACCGCCGGGTTCTCTTCACTTACAAGGATTTCCCCCAATGTGTAGACCTTATAATCCGGCTGATCAGCGTCCCCTGCCGACCATGCAGGACTCGAAAAAAACAATAAGATAAAAACTAATAACAGTGCTGACAAAAACCTTACATTCATTGAAATGCCTCCTTCTGTGTCTTTGGAATATTCTTCCTGACCTTATTTTCTGCGGTGAGAACATATCATAGTATAATGTATTGTCAAGACCTGAAAGTGATATATTCTGACACATATAAACAGATTATAATAATATATTACCGATAATAACGATTTATGAAACTAAAGGTAAGGGGCAAGGGACAAAGGACTGAAGGGTTTAAAGGTCAGAATTGACAGTCTCACAAAAAGTCAAAAATGCCCCCTCTCCCTAGATGGGAGAGGGTTGGGGTGAGGGTGAATGCAACATTATTTCATGTCATTATGCCCCCTTCCCTTTACCCCCTCCTGCCAGGGGAGAGGAGGTTCTACTTTTTACTAAGTCGTCAAAATTGGTTTTTTACTCTCACCTTTCAACCTTTAGCTGTCTATACCAATACTTGCACAAAAGACGCAGGAGTTACGGATAAAGCATATAACAGGAGAATAATGTCCTAATATATGCTATACTAACCAATAATATTTAATATTGACATAAACTACCAGATCGCATATTTAATCAAGAGATCCTTCTGGCGAACTCAGTCAAAAAAACTGACAAAGAAAAGTTGAATTGAGAGGGGAATACAAAGCTGGTAAAAGAATTTGTGAATTTTGTTGCATCTCCCGAAGGAAAAGCTATATTTAAAAAATGTGGTTTCACAACATATCCGGATACAAGCTATGAAAAACAGGGGGCATCTACGATGAAAGTAAGTGCAAGAAACAAATTGGCTGGTACAGTCAAGGAGATAAACATGGGGCAGGTCATGGCAGAGATTACCCTCAAGATAGGGGAAAATGAAGTAGTTGCCATTGTTACAAAAAAATCGGCTGAAGGATTAGGGTTAAAAGCTGGTGACAAGGCTGTTGCTTTAATCAAAGCTACGGAAATTATGGTAGGAAGGGAGTAAATATCATTTGTTGGATATGTATTGTGGAACCACATGACTTAGATCTATGCAAAAAGTGAGGATGAAAAGTTGAGCAATATAAATGAGATAAAATACAAGGCTATTGGGGTTATACATTCAGAATTTACTGATAAGGCAAATGCCCCTATTCAAGGCACATTTGCTAAAGATGCGAAGGGTACAGTAGAGATATTCCAGGAATACGCAGACGGGCTCAAGGATATAGAAGAATTCTCCCATCTTATCCTCATCTACCATTTTCATCTGTCCAACGGTTACTCTTTGATTTCAATGCCTTTCTTAGAGGACGAGCAACACGGAATCTTCTCAATAAGGCATTTTAACAGGCCAAATCCCATAGGTCTTTCTATTGTTAAATTAGAAAATGTCAAGGGCAACCTGTTGGAGATTGGAGATGTGGATATTCTGGATGGCACTCCACTTCTGGATATTAAACCCTATGTCCCTCTGTTTGACAACAAACCGGATGCAAAAAGCGGATGGGTGAGCAACCCACATCTGGACATGTTTAAGGGCGAAGCAGGTAAGCATAGAAGCGAGTGATGTTAAAAAGATTTAAGGTATCAAAAATCAAGATTATTTTTATATTCTTCAGCCTAAGGAGGAGTTATGATGAAAAAGAAAAATAGATGCAAATGGCTTCTGGTAATCCTACCGGTTTTGACGCTTTTTATGGCAAGTCTACTAGCCTATCCCCATACGGGATGGGCAAAGGATAAACAGCCAACCGGCAAGGTGATTATATTTCAGGCCGGGAGCTTGACCGTTCCACTCGCCAAAATGGAAAAGGCGTTTGAGGCCAAACACCCGGGAGTGGATATTGTACGGGAAGCAGCGGGAAGCCGCAGGTGCGCGAGAAAGATATCCGATCTCAAAAAACCCTGCGACATTATGGCATCCGCTGATTTCACCGTCATTAACACAATGCTCATCCCGGAATATGCGAACTGGAATATTCGCTTTGCCACGAATCGTTTGGTCCTCTGCTACACGGACAAAAGCAGATACGCCAATAAAATTAATGCCGGGAACTGGTACAAGATTCTGACAAAGAAGGGCGTGGTGTGGGGACACTCCGATCCGAACGCTGATCCCTGCGGTTACCGATCTCTCATGGTCCTTCAACTGGCAGAAAAACACTATAAAAAACCAGGGCTTTATCAAAATCTTATCAACAACCGCCCGAAGGAAAACATCAGACCCAAATCGGTGGAATTGGTTGCCCTTCTACAGACCGGAAATATGGATTATGCCTGGGAGTACCGATCCGTAGCTGTTCAGCATGGCCTCAAATTCGTGGAACTTCCCGATCAGATAAACCTGGGAAATTATAAGTATGACAACTTTTATAAGCAGGCGATGGTTGAACTCACGGGCAAAAAACCGGGTACGACCATAAAGAAAAATGGAAAATCTTGCACGTACGGAGTTACTCTGATAAAAGATGCGCCCAACAGGGAGGCAGCCATTGCCTTTTTACAGTATATGCTTAATCCGGAGGGCGGACTTAAAATTCTCAAAGAAATGGGACAGCCTCCCTTTATCCCATGCAGGGTTTCAACAGCAGAAATGATGGCAATACTGCCTGCGGGACTGCAAAGACTGGTGGAAATTAAAGAGTAACAGGTAACAACAAATGAGGTCAAAAGAACCTTTTTTCTGGATAACTATTTCATGCGGCATTGTAATAATGGCCTTTATCCTTATCCCCCTCGTCGAAATGATGACGGCGCCTTCTTTTGCCATGCTTAAGGAAACCATTAAGGACAAAGATGTTGTGCGGTCGATCTGGCTGAGTATTTACACAGCCGGGTTGGCCGCAATTATCTCCTTTGTCTTTGGAACGCCCCTCGCTTACCTTCTGGCCCGAACCGATTTCACAGGCAAGCGATTTGTTGAAAGTATTATCGATCTTCCTATTGTAATCCCGCATCCCGTTGTGGGAATCGCAATCCTCAGTGTTGCAGGAAGAAATCACTGGATAGGTCAATTTTTCAGCGACCTCGGCATAAGAATAATGGGAAGCGTAACAGGCATTGTCGTGGTTCTGACTTTCGTGGGATTGCCTTTCTATGTGAATGCCGTCAAGAACGGATTTGAAAGCATATCCCCGAGACTTGAGAATGTGTCACGGAGTCTTGGAGCCTCAATGTTCAGCACCTTTTTCAGGATTACGTTTCCTCTTGCCTGGCGCAGTATGCTAATTGGCATTATAATGTGCAGCGCCCGCGCGATCAGTGAATTTGGTGCGGTCGTGATCGTTGCCTATCATCCAATGATCGCACCGGTAATGATCTACGAACGCTTCGAGGCATACGGACTTAAATACTCGCAGCCCGTTGCAGTCTGGCTGGTTTCTGTTTGTCTGGCCCTGTTCCTGATTTTACGGATTCTTACACTACGAAACAAGAAAGAAGCATGATCAAAATAGAAAACCTCAACATTCATCTCAGTGAATTCAATCTTCGTGATATTAATCTGAACATTGAGGAAAATGAATTTTTTATCTTAATGGGACCTACAGGAGCAGGAAAGACTGTTCTCCTTGAAGCCTTAGCCGGCCTGATAAAGACTAAAAGCGGTAACATCATCATAGGTAAAAAAAATATAACGAAATTACCTCCCGAAAAACGGGGAGTAGGAATCGTCTATCAGGACTACTCTCTATTTCCACACCTGACCGTTTTGGAGAATATTAATTACGGCCTTCACTTTCATAAAATCGACAAACCCCAGGCGGAAAAAAGGCTGAATCGCCTCGTTGAAGATCTGAATCTTTCTCACCTCTTAAAGCGCTTCCCCCTCAACTTGAGCGGCGGCGAATTGCAGCGCGTCGCACTGGCAAGGGCCTTGATGGTAAACCCGAGCGTGCTTCTCCTTGACGAGCCCCTTTCCGCACTGGATACCAACTTCAGAGAAGAGATAAGGGCCGGCCTGAAAAGGCTTCATAAAAATTCCAACGTTACATTCCTGATGGTGACCCACGACTTCGCCGAAGCCCTTTCTCTTGCAGATCGGGCAGCCGTCATGAACAATGGGATAATAGAACAGACAGGAAGCATGGAAGATATTTTTCAGCGGCCTGATTCGACCTTTGTGGCCGATTTTGTGGGAATGAAAAATCTTTTTGCAGCACAATTTCGAGACACAAAAGCCTTGACAGGCAGTATAGAAATTGAACTGGGACGTAAACCGGCCAACAGCCATGGCTACATTGCTATCCGGCCTGAGAACATAGTTCTCAGTAAAGAAAGCCTGGCCTCCAGCATGAGGAATTCATTCAGAGGAACAGTCACCGGAGTGCTTGATCAAGGTCTCTATTATGAAGTTGATGTTATGGTAGAAAATGTCACCTTCAAATCCCTGATTACAAAAAGTTCACTTTTTGAATTAGGAATTCAGGAAGGGATCGAAATGTTACTTTCCTTCAAATCAACGGCCATTCATAATTTTTAGAAAACCGGCTCGCATATTTTAAAGACTAAACAAGTTTTCGTATCCTCTAGCCTCAGAAAAATTCATATTAAAATCTTTACCAGAGTCTCTTTTCATGATAATTTGAGGGCGTTTTACAACAATCCGGAATATCTAAAATTCCTGGATGCCTGTCACCTAAATTTACTGCTTCCAAAGGAGGGGGAAATCATGAAACGTTTTTTATACATCAACCTGACACTACTATTTGCGTTTTCTCTATTATTCGGATGTGCAACTACCGAAAGCATAACGAGTTCCATAACCTCAAAGGTAAGTTCAATCACATCTGATGTCGACCAGGATCTGTTCGCACAGGTCCCCGAAGACCAAAAGGAAGGAATTCAGAAGGCTGGGTATGACTTGAAAGTTAACGAAGAAAAATTGAAGCTTGCCGAACTCAAATATGATCTGGCCTCAAATCAGAAAAAATACGCAGATTATAAGCAGGATCTGGCCGAAAAGGATTTAAAGGCAGCTTCTTTTTCCCTGGACATTGTGAAGCTGAAAGCAATTGACAGATCGGGTCTTGGCAAGAAGGAAGATAACATCAAGGACATAGCCAGTCTCAAGACCAAAAAACATAAGATTGAAGGTGAAAGGATCAATATAGAAGCCGGGGTTTCAATTACAGAACGGCAGATTAAAGACCTGACCGAACAGATAAAAGAGCAGGAAGCAAAAATCGAGGCAATGAAGTCTGCTGAAGGTGAAGTCCCGGAGGCTATTGCAACACCAGCGACTGAAGAACAGGAAGAAAAAGGTAAGGATGTAAAATCTGACGAAGGAAAAGCCCAGGAAAAGGTTACTGAACCAGTCGCAAACGAGCAGGAACCGGCAGAGGAAAAGACCGATTAAGATACTTCTTCCTGAAATACAGAACAACTGTTCCGTTTTTCTCCTGCAATGCTAAAGTTTAAATCATGATGAGGAAGAACGAAATGAAAATTACCATTATTTATGACAACGAGGTCTGGGAAAAAGATCTTATAGCTGACTGGGGTTTTGCCTGCCTTGCCGAAGTATATGGCAAGAGAATACTCTTTGATACCGGTGCAAACGGTTCTATACTCCTTGGCAATATGAATAAGCTGAACATTGACCCCAAATCTATTGATGACGTTGTTATTTCGCATTCCCACTGGGATCATACGGGCGGTCTTGCAAGTTTTCTGATGAAAAATGAAGAAGTAAGACTGTATGTTCCGGCATCGTTCAGCATACCCTCCAATGCAGCAAAAGAGGTCATCAGTGTAAAAGAACCAGTTACAATCGCTGAACATATTTTCTCTACTGGAGAGATTAAGGGTATTGAGCAATCACTCATCGTCGATACAGCAAAGGGATTAATTGTTATCGTAGGATGTTCACACCCGGGAGTTAAAGACATTTTAGAAGTTGCTTCCAAATATGGAAAAGTTCATGCACTCATAGGAGGATTGCACGGTTTTAATGAATTTGATGTTGTCAGGGATTTAGGCATGATCTGTGCTACGCATTGTACACAGCATATACCAGAAATAAGATCACATTATCCTGACATTTATGTCGAAGGCGGAGCCGGCCGGGTGATTGATATATAATTTAATCGAGAATCATTCTGCGGAGCGGGAGAAGTCAGATGCCAAGAGTAAAACCCTTTGAAAAACATACAGACCAGTATGAAAAATGGTTCGAGAAAAATCGATTCGCCTATGAATCGGAGCTTCGAGCGGTAAAAACGCTACTGCCCAAAAATGGGACAGGCATTGAGATCGGTGTGGGAACGGGAAGATTCGCTGCACCGCTGGGCATTAAACTCGGGGTTGAGCCATCCCAGGAAATGGGAAATATCGCACGGCAAAAAGGTATCGAAGTCCTTGATGGAATAGCAGAAGAGCTCCCCTTTGATGATGCACAGTTTGATTTTGCGCTCATGGTTACAACGATCTGTTTCCTCGACGATATAGAAGAATCTTTTAAAGAGGCTTTCAGAGTGTTGAAAACCGATGGTACCTTTATCATCGGTTTTGTTGACCGAAAAAGTCCCGTCGGGATGATGTATGAAAAACACAAAGATGAAAATGTATTCTACAAAGATGCTACCTTTTTTTCTGTCGATGAAGTTATATCTTTTCTGAAGAAAGCGGGATTCAAGGATTTCACTTTCTCGCAAACTATTTTCAGTCATCTGAATGAAATAAATAATATTGAACCGGTAAAGGAGGGATACGGGGAAGGTTCTTTTGTCGTGATCAGAGGAGTAAAGAAGAAACAAGCTTAGCAGGGGAATCCCCCGAAAGGGAAATAATTTATGGCTCAAGATTTGACTCCGGATTATCCATTGGAAAATGCCAAGGTTAATGAAGAAATCGCAAATAAATTCTTTGAAATTGAAGCGAGTATTCTTTCTGTTTGTAACTTCAAAGACTTTTTCGAAAAATTGCTTTTATTAATTGAGAAAAAATTTGGGATCCCTCACGTATGGATTTCTATCATTAATGGCTGTGAGGTCGCTCGTATTATTGAAGCATTAGAATCATCAGACCTGCTCAAAAACCGCTTAACCCTTGTTGGAAAAAGCACATTCTTACAACTCATCAGAGATGAAAAAACTCCTGTCCTGGTCAATGAAGGCCTGAAACCGTATTATAAACTCCTCCCGATAAGGAAGAAATTTTTTGTCAAGTCTTTGGCTGTTGCCCCTCTTATACTTGACGGCAATGTAATAGGCAGTCTGAACCTGGGTGATTATTCTGCATCCCGCTTTCAACCCAGTATGGATATCTTTTTCCTCTCCCAGTTAGCTGTAAAGATTTCCGTCTGCCTTTCCAACATTACCTCGCGGGAAAAACTTAAGCAATTTGCCACAAGGGACACTCTTACAGGTCTTCTTAACCGAAGAGAAATGGAGTTTATGCTGGAAAGAGAATTCAGCCGGGCTAAGCGCTACGACACGCCCCTGGCTTTGTTGCTCATTAACTGTGATGATTTAAAAACAGTGAACGATTCTTACGGTCATAAGCGTGGTGACGACCTGCTCCGGTATATGGCACGTCAAATAACGAAAATGATCCGAAAAGAAGATGTGGTTGCAAGATTTGGTGGAAATGAGTTTGTCATTATTTTACCCAATCAGAATTCAGGCGAAGCACTGAAAGTTTTAAAACGGCTTCGTATCTTTTTTCAGGAATATCCGATGAAGTTCAATGACACCACTATTCCCATTTCTATCGGCTGCGGAATAGCATCAACAGAAGATCCTGAAATCAAGAGTCCTGGCGATCTTCTGAGAAAAGCCGATGATCGGCGCTATGTAACCAGGAAGCAAAAAAGCCTCGGCAGGTCTAAATAAGTTCAGATCATCTCCTGTCACCGAATGAATCTCCCCGCCTCAAAAGGCGGGGTAAACCAATGAAGGGAGGGTATTTTAAAGAACGATATAGTGACTGCGAATGTGCCGTCGCTAATCTGCCTGTCTTCTTAAAAATGCTGGAACTTCAAAGTCGGTATTATCAACATCATCGATCATTCCCATCTTTACAACAACAGGCTTATCCGCACTCTTCTCCTTCCTGATAAAAGCAGGCGTTGAGAGATCCTCTCTTTTATAGCTAACAAAACCTGAAACAGATGGAATATCCTGTTTGTTCCTTCCTTTTGAATCGAATCCGGTGGCAATCACCGTGATACGCATTTCATCTCCCATATTGTCATCAATAACCGTCCCGAAGATGATATTGGCATCATCATGTGCTTCCGTCTGCACAAGGGTTGATGCTTCATTTACCTCAAATAGTGTCATTTCTGATCCACCGGTAATGTTGAGCAGCACACCGCGGGCGCCCTGAATGGTGTTATCTTCCAGCAAAGGAGAAGATATGGCCTTCTGGGCCGCTTCTACAGCTCTGTTTTCTCCGCTTGCAATTCCCGTCCCCATGAGAGCCAATCCCATTTCCGACATGACGTTTTTCACGTCGGCAAAATCAAGATTGATTAAACCGGGAACCATTATGAGATCAGATATCCCCTTCACAGCGTGATAAAGGATATCATCTGCCTTTTTGAAGGCATCCAGAAGCGACATATTTCGACCACCGACACTCAGAAGTCTCTGGTTTGGTATGACAATAAGCGTGTCAACCGTTTCTTTCAACTCGGCTATTCCCTCTTCCGCCTGTTTTTCCCTTTTCTTTCCTTCAAACTGAAAAGGTTTTGTTACAACAGCGACGGTAAGCGCCCCGAGTTCTTTAGCAATCCCGGCCACAACGGGTGCTCCTCCTGTTCCCGTACCACCACCAAGGCCTGCCGTAACGAAAACCATATCAGCTCCGCTCAGATTATCCCTCAGTACATCTTTGGATTCAAGGGCTGCCTTCTTCCCCACATCAGGATCTGACCCCGCTCCAAGACCTTTTGTGATCTCACTGCCAACCTGAATTTTAATGGGTGACCGTGATACTGCCAGAGACTGAGAATCAGTATTTGCTGCTATGAAATCAACACCGCTCAGATCATAAGATATCATCGCGTTTACGGCGTTGCCTCCACCACCTCCAATACCGACAACTTTAATCTTCGCCGAATTCTCACTACCTCCTTTTACTAATTCGAACATACACACTCCCTCCCTTCTAAAAAAAATCAACAAACCATTTTTTCACCCTGCGGGCAACTTTGCCGAATATATTACCTTCACTTTTTTTGAACACACGTTCAGACCTGTTCTTGCTTCCATAAACAACCAGTCCCACACCGGTAGCATACAAAGGACTGTTAACAACATCGGTAAGTCCTCCTATGCCTATTGGATATCCACGACGTATGGGCATATTAAATACATGTTCACCTAATTCTGTTATACCCTCCATGATTACCGTTCCCCCTGTCAAAACAATACCTGCGGCCAGAAGATCTTCGTAACCCGATTTAATAATCTCCCTGTGGGCCAAACGGAAAATTTCTTCCACCCGGGGTTCAATAATCTCTCCGAGAATCTGCCGTGAGACCTTCCTTGGAGTCCTCCCACCCACACTGGGAACCTCTATACTATCGTCCGACGAGATTAAAGGGGTATAGGCACATCCGTACTTTATCTTTATTTTTTCAGCCTCATTCATGGGAGTCCGCAAACCAACAGCTATGTCATTGGTAAGATAATCACCTGCAACCGACAAGACAGCAGTATGTTTGATGCTTCCTTCCACAAATACCGCGACATCTGTAGTCCCACCTCCAATATCTATTATGGCCACTCCCAGTTCCTTTTCATCCTGACTGAGAACCGCTTCACTTGATGCTAACTGCTCGAGAACAATATCGCTCACATCTAATCCTACACGGTTAACTGATTTAACAATGTTCTGAATCGATGTTATAACACCGGTAACAATATGAACCTTTGCCTCAAGTCGAACTCCCGACATCCCTATGGGGTTCTTTGCCCCATCCTGATCATCAACAATGAAATGCTGGGGCAATGTGTGGAAAATTTCTCTATCGAGGGGAATAGCAATAGCCCTGGCTGCTTCAATTGCCCTTCGAACATCGTCTCCATCAACTTCACGACCCTTGACCGCCACAATACCGTGACTATTCAATCCCTCTATGTGGCTCCCCGCGATACCCGCATAAACAGATCCTATTTCAGATCCGGACATCAGTTCAGCCTCTTCTATGGCTCTTTTTATGGAATCGACGGTACTATCGATATTAACTACAACTCCCTTTCTCAATCCCCGCGAAGGATGAGAGCCTATTCCGATGATATCGACTCCTGAATCAGTGGCCTCACCGATAATGGCACAGGTCTTGGTAGTTCCTATATCCAATCCTACAATCATGTTGCCACGCTTTGCCATATATCTTCCGCCTTTCCTCGATTAATAATCAAACACCTGAATTATCCATCCATATCCTTCTTTATGCGCTGTAGCCCGCTGGCGAACGTTTCTGATTAAAAATATTGTTTCGCTTAACAACAACCCTATTAGAATCGGAAAGATCAATGCTCAAATAGACGTTATTCAGGTTTTTCCGGGTTAGATCTGTCAGGACCGGCCTGAGTCTCTCCAGTTTACCCCCATAATTCCCAAAACCGAGGTGAAGGCACAACCCTCTCCTTGTGAAAAGCGAAAAGCCGTAAGTGTCATCTCCATATATTTCAGAGATATGTTCCATCCCGGGGAAATCCCTGTTGGACGAAATAAAACTCAGAAGAATCACGACTTTTTTTATGAGACCCCTGTTAATAGTTCCATTTTTGCAAAAACCGTTCAGTACGGGCAGATGAAAACCGTCACCCTTTTCATATCTTTTAAATATGTATCCATCCCGGTCCATAATATAGAAATTCCCATCCACGAGCACGAGAGCCTCAGGGCATCTTTCTGTAACCTCTATAACCAATCTGTCGGGAAGTTCTCTTCCTATTGATACACTTTTTACCCAGGGGTTTGTTTCAACTTTTCGCGAAATCTCTTTCAGGTTCAGTGTTAAGATATTGTTATGGGAGCCAACACCCGCCAGGCTCAAAACCTCTTTACGGGCAATTATCCCGGTCCCCTTGACGGAGATATCCGTTAATTGAAAATAGGATGTTGTTATGACAAAATTGTATATGTAAACCATAATGAAGGCCAGGCTGCCGATGGCTACAGTCAGCGTAACAGCCTTCACTATTTCCCCAAAAATCTTACCTGAACGTCTCCTGAGTCTGTTTTTTTTTGTCTCAACAATCGACTTGAAAGATCGTCCCATCATTCTTCTCCAATAATCTTTATTTCAGGATCCAGAGTTATTCCCTTTTCTTCCAAAACTCTCTTACGGATCATTTCAATCAAGAGGGTAATATCTTTAGCCTTCGCCTTACCCAGGTTCACGATAAAATTTCCATGGATCTCCGATATTTTCGCATCCCCAATTTGAAACCCCTTGAGACCAACCTCATCAATGATCTTACCGGCGGGAACATTTTCCGGATTTTTAAAGACAGAACCGGCACTGCGATATGCAAGGGGATGCTTTTTTTTCCTCCTGTCAATAATATCTGAAACTTTTTCCTTAATTTTTTCTTTCGATCCAGCCTGCAGGCCGAAGACGGCACTGACGATAACATTCCCTTCCGACAAAATCAGGTTTCGGTACTCGAACCTGAGATCATCTCTTCCTGTTTCCTTTATCGTTCCCTTACTATTTATGAGGGAGATCTTTTTTACAACGTCTTTCAGCTCTTCCCCGTAGGCACCGGCATTCATCTTCATCCCCCCACCTACACTTCCAGGAATGCCGGCACAAAATTCAATCCCCGAAAGGGATTCCCGTATTGACAATTCCACCAGGCTGGAGAGGGAAACACCCGTTTCGGCATAAAGATAAACATAACCACCCTCCCCCTTCTTCAAAACTGTTTTTTCAAGCCTCTTCAAGGAAATAACGGCTCCTTTGTACCCACCATCCCTGACGATGAGATTTGTACAATTTCCGGCAGGAACAAAGGGGACATTACATTTTACAAGATAAAGAATTGTCTTTTGCAGTTCCTCAATACTGCCGGGAGAAACGAGAATATCTGCCTTACCTCCCACTCCCATAGAAGTATAAAGGTGCATGGGCTCATCAAAAAGTACCTGCCCTGAAACGATATCCTGTATTTTTTCCCTGAACTCTTTGTTCTTGATCATCATAGATTCCTAAGACTGCAGCTTCAGAAATTCTTCCCCGATCTTCCATACGTTTCCGGCACCCGTTGTAATAATCACATCTCCCGCATGTGCAATCGTGGACAAATGGGAAACAATCTCGTCGAAACTTGACAAATAGGTAACATTTTTATGTCCTCGATCTCTGACACCACGGTACAGATTTATTGAATGAACCCCTTCTATCTCTTTTTCACTGGCCGCATAAATATCAGTAATAAGGAGAACATCCGCATCATGAAAGGCATCTAAAAACTCGTCAAAGAGTGCCTTGGTCCGGGTGTAGCGATGAGGCTGGAATACCACCACGATTCTTCTTCCTTCCCAGGCCTGTTGGGCCGCTCGAAGGGTTGCCCTGATCTCCGTAGGATGATGGGCATAATCATCAACTACGGTAATGCCCCTCTTTTCTCCTTTAGTTTCCAATCTGCGCTGTACACCGGTATAGGTTTGAAGACCCTCGGTAATCGCAGAGAACTCCATATCAAGCTCACGCGCTACGGCAATCGCCGCCATAGAATTGCAGACATTAAAGATGCCAGGCACATTAAGTAAAATTTTTCCCAGAAAACTATTTTTGTAATAGAGTGAAAACCGCGTCGTTGATCCGCTGAAGGTTATATCCTTTGCCTGGTAGTCTGCCCCATCGCACAGCCCGTATGTTATGAATCTCCTTTTTACTCTCGGTAAAATTTTCTTCACATTTTCGTCATCAAGGCATAATATGGTCGTACCGTAAAAAGGAACAAGATTAGCAAACTGCAAGAAGGCCTCCCTGATTTCATCAATGCCGGCAAAATAATCGAGATGTTCACGCTCTATATTGGTAATCACGGCAATATAAGGACACAACTTCAGAAAAGAGCCGTCACTCTCATCAGCTTCGGCCACCAGCACTTCGCCATCTCCCAGCCTGGCATTACTCCCTATACTGGCAAGCTTTCCACCTATAACCATGGTGGGATCAAGCCCTCCGTATGCGAGAATCGTTGAAACCATGGATGTTGTCGTTGTTTTTCCATGAGTACCCGACACGGCAACGGAAAGTTTCATTTTTAAAAGTTCTGCAAGCATTTCCGCTCGTGGAATAACCGGAATATTTCGTTTGTGCGCTTCTATTACTTCGGGGTTATCATCTTCAACTGCCGTTGACGTAACCACCACATCAATTTCGCCGAGATTTGATGGACTGTGTTCATAAAATATTCTTGCTCCAAGAGACACCAATCTCTTTGTAATATCCGACTTGCTGATATCTGATCCACTGATTATATAACCTAGGTTCAGCAGCACTTCCGCTATTCCGCTCATACCGATGCCGCCTATGCCAACGAAATGAATATGTTTTACCCTTCTGCGCATTCAATTTCTCCTTGCTATCAAGTTTAAACATTCATCAACGATATCAGCAGCAGCCTTTGTGTTGCCCAACATGCGTGATTTATCCTCCATTTGTTTGATTCTCTCTCGATCATGGTAAAGTCGCTCAATAATCTGAGCAACTTTTTTCCCATCCAGGTCTCTTTCAAGTATCATTTCTGCCGCTCCCGCATCGACGAGCAACCGGGCATTTAATCTCTGATGGTCACCCACTGCGAAAGGAAAAGGTATTAAGATCGCCGCCTTTCCGCTCACAGTTATTTCGGCTATTGTCGTCGCCCCCGATCTGCAGATAAGCAAATCCGCCGAATCGTGGGCATACGCCATATTATTAATAAACGGGAATACCTCGGCATCCATATGATAATCCGTATAAGCCTTTGAAACCTTATGCGCATCTGCCCTTCCGGTCTGATGGACAATCTTTAATCCATTGCTCATTTTTTCCAGGTACGGGAGGGAATCAACAACGGCCCTGTTGATCCCAGAAGCACCCTGGCTCCCTCCAAATATGAGGAGCGTAAACTTATCCCCCGGGTGTCTTTCCTTCTCTTCTTTTTTAATAAATCCTTCTCTTACAGGATTCCCCGTTATGACAACTTTTTTCCTTGAAAACCGGCGCCCCGTCTCTGAAAAAGTTACAAAAACTTTATCCACAAACTTTCCGAGAATCTTATTTGTAAGACCGGGCACGGCATTTTGCTCGGCTATGACCGTCTTCTTACCCATACAGCATGCCATCATAACAGCCGGCCCCGACGCATAACCACCGACACCTATAACAATATCAGGACAAAAATTGCGAATAATCGAGGCTGATTGAGCCATGCTCACAGGAATTTTCAATAAACCACCAAGGGACTTTAGCAGACCTTTTCCTCTTATTCCCTTGATGTCAATTGTATGAAGTTGAAATCCCATATCCCTCAAGATTCTTCCCTCCAATCCTCTCTCGGTTCCCATGAAAAGGACGCTGTGTTTCTCATTTCTCTTCATGAACTCTTCCGCGATTGCCACACCTGGAAATAAATGACCCCCCGTCCCACCACCAGCTATAATGATCTTCACACCTTCTTTTTTTTTATTCATACTAAATTTAGCGGCTCGTCTTTATTCCAGATGCGAAGCCTTGCATCATTGCGTCCGGAACATCTTTTCTCTAATTCGATTTTATAACATGCCGAGGTATCTCCTGCAGGAGTGCTCCCTCTTTCTCCCAGGTTTTAGATATCACGGGTGGTACTTCCTTCCCGGCAACCTTGCACGTTGAAATGGTGAAGAAGGCTACTATTAATATGCCCATGACAATCAGCTTGACCATATTAATCCTTCTTTATCAGTTCATGTTTTCATAACACGGCTGCTCAAAACGTTATGCGGGTGCAGCTTTTTGTTTCCCGTTACCTTCATCCGCTTGCACATATGACGATATATTCAAAAGAATACCCACTATTATCATGCTCATAATTAACGAGGTGCCACCGTAGCTTAAAAAGGGAAGTGCCAACCCTTTGGTCGGTACCAGGCCCATAACGCAGGCCATGTTTATAAATGCTTCCACTGCAATAATGACCGTCATCCCTCCGGCCAAAAGGGTCCCGAATACATCAGGAGACCGAACGGAAATCATAAGCCCCCGAACAATCAGGAGGACAAAGAGAACAATAACAACAGCAACCATAAAGAAGCCGCCCTCTTCGCCAATGACGGAAAGAATAAAATCAGTGTGAGGTTCAGGAAGATAAAATAATTTCTGCATACTGTTTCCGAAGCCGACACCAAAAGTTCCACCGGAACCGAAAGAAATGAATGATTGGATGATCTGAAACCCGGAATTACTCGGATCTTTCCAGGGATCAAGGAATGAAAGTAATCTTTCCAGGCGGTAACTCTTATAAATAATTAAAGCCACACCGGCGGGAGCAAAAAGAGCTGCAAGGCCTGCCATATACAGAACTCTGCACCCCGCCAGATAAAACATAAACATCATAACAATTATTATAACAACAGAAGTGCCAAAGTCCGGCTGGAGCAAGACAAAACCTACTATTAAGAAGGTTATGGTCAATGGAACAAGAAAGACTCTGAAAAACTCCCTTATGTGTTCAATCTTTTTCGTAAAAAAATGTGCCAGAAAAAGAACCACAGCGACTTTTACCAGTTCCGTCACCTGAAATGTAAATCCTCCAATTTTAAGCCATCTGGTTGCCCCACTTACCTTAACGCCAAAACCGGGAACGAAAAGCAGGAAAAGAAGGGCAATAGAAAAGATAATACCCGGATATGCAACTTTTCTAAGGTGATAATAGGGAACTTTAGACATGATGATCATTACACCCAGTCCCAGGAATACGAATACAATCTGCTTTTTGAGGAAATAGTACCCATCCTTAAACCTCTCCATAGCCATGATTGAGCTTGAGCTGTATATCATAACGGTACCTATCGTTACTAAAGCCAGGGTAACGAGCAAAATGACAAGATCATATCTCTTCTCTTCCAACGTCCCCCCTCATTTTAATCCCTAATCCTTTGCCCTTAATTCAAAATTAAGAATTCAAAATTCAAAATTATATTTATCCTTTTCCCTTGATCCCTCTGACCAAATCCTTAAAAAAGCTTCCCCGTTCCTCATAATTGGCAAACTCATCAAAACTGGCACACCCAGGCGAAAGCAGTACGACATCACCGGCTGAAGAATCCCTCCACGCCACATAAGTAGATTCCCCGAGATTTTCTGCTATTTTTGTCTTCACAATTCCACCGACGAGTTCATTTATTTCTTTCCTTGCCTCACCAAATAAAACCAACTCCTTAACCCTTTTCCTGATAAGATGGGAAAGGACTTTGAAATCTCCACCCTTATTTCTCCCGCCCAGAAGAAGAATAACCGGTTTGGAGAATGCCTCCAGGGCCCTCTTCACCGCATCTATATTTGTCCCTTTCGAATCATTGTAAAATTCTACGCCATCTCTTTCCCCGACAAATTCTATCCTGTGAGGCAGACTCTCAAATACCTCCAGCGTCTTCTTAATCCTGTCGGGCGGGCATCCACACTGTCTTGACACAAGGATTGAAGCCATAATATTTTCGAGATTATGCTTTCCCCGCAACTTCATGTTTTCAAGGGCATATTCTTCGTTTCTACCTTCACGATCCCGATATCTTAAAACCGTATTGTCTATGAAAATCCCTTCTTCCAGTGTGGATGAAGAACTAAAATATTTAACGTCGGCCATTATCTTTTTTGAAAGATCCCCCGAGTACGGATCGCCGGCATTGAGAACGGCCAGATCACCTTCAGCCTGATTTGCAAAAAGCATTTCCTTGGCTGCCCGATATTCCTCAAAAGTTTTGTGATAGTCGAGATGGTCATTGCTTATATTTAAAAGAACCGATATATGAGGACGGAAAAGATGTGTCCACTGAAGTTGAAAACTGCTAATTTCTAAAACCAGATAATCTTCTTCCTGTTTCCCGTTTACAAAATCTATAAGGGGATTGCCGATATTTCCTCCCATAAATGTCTTTTTCCCCGATTGTAAAAGCATATGGCCAATCAGCTTTGTTGTCGTTGTCTTGCCGTTTGTACCGGTAATGGCAACGATCGGCTTTCTTATAAATCTGTAAGCAAGTTCAATCTCACTTAAAATCGGTATTTCTTTTTCTCGTGCCCCCGCAAGCAGATAATTAAAAGGAGGAACACCCGGAGAAGGTACGACAATATCAATGTGTGAAAGAATGTGAGGGTCATTTTCCCCCAGTTCCAACTCTACATTCAAATCCCCGAGTGAACGAATTGCATCTTCCAGTTCGGAAGCCGGCTTTTCATCAGCGATTAAAACGTGAGATCCCCTTTCTGCCAGAAATCTGGCTGTAGCTACTCCGGTTTTCCCTAAACCGATAATCATCACCCTTCTACCGGAAAGATCCACAACGTCTATTACCTTATCTTAACTTCAACGTACTTATGGCAACGAGGGCAAGAATAATGGTGATAATCCAGAAGCGCACAATCACCTTTGGCTCAGCCCATCCTTTCAGCTCAAAGTGGTGATGAATTGGAGCCATTTTGAATATACGTCTCCCATTTGACACCTTGAACCAACCCACCTGGAATATGACGGAGATTGTTTCGACAACAAATATCCCGCCTACTATCGCAAGAAGAACCTCCTGCTTTGTCAAAACAGCGAGAGTCCCCAGGGCACCGCCCAGTGAAAGTGATCCCACATCGCCCATAAAAATCTGAGCCGGGTACGTATTGTACCAGAGAAATCCGATACCGGAACCCACCATAGCCCCGCAGAAGACAGCCAGCTCTCCCGTACCCGCCACATACGGTATCTGTAAGTATCCGGATATCTTAATATTTCCCGTAAAATATGCAAAAAGGAGATAGGTGGCAAAACAAATCGTCGCAGGCCCTATGGCCAAACCGTCCAGTCCATCCGTAAGATTTACTGCATTGGCCGTACCTACTATAATGAACACTGAAAAAACGATGTAGCCCCATCCCAAATCCGGCAAAATCGCCTTGAAAAAAGGTATTGTTACATGTGAGTCAAAACCCGGCTTCATATACAAAAAGATGCCGACGAGAAGTGCCAGGATTACTTCTCCCGTTAATCTTATAATTCCCGGAATCCCTTTACTGCTTCTGCTTGTAAGCTTCCGGTAGTCATCTGTAAAGCCTATCAGGCCATATCCAACCGTAATCACGAGGATGAACCAAACATAATCCACAGTCAGCTTCGCCCACAGAAGCGTGGACAAAACTACGGAAAAGATAATAAGGATACCTCCCATCGTCGGAGTTCCTTCCTTTGACAAATGAGAATCGGGACCATCATCTCTGATGGGCTGTCCGATTTGTAATGATTGAAGTTTGCCGATGAGCCAAGGGCCAAGAACAAAACATATCACAAGGGCGGTTATGGCGGCATAGATCGTCCGAAAGGTTATATAACGGAAAACGTTAAAGTATGAGTATGTATCGCTTAATGGATATAAAAGATGATAAATCACTTACAGATCCCCCAGGCCTGATAAACCGGAAACACGAAACAATTCATAAAGTTTTGAACATTTGTTTCGAATTTCGACTTCGACGTGAGCGCTCAGTCGAACCGCACGTGGTTTGTCCATTCCACCCACCCGTAATTCAAAATTAAGAATTCAAAATTCAAAATTGCTTTCCCCTGCCGTTTCCTCACCAAACGTTTCGATAATTGCCTTGGTTACATCTTCCATTTTCATTTTCCTGGACCCTTTAATTAACACCCAGTCCCCTTCCTTCAAACATGACTTCAGACACACAGCCATTTTGCCGGGATTATCGATAAAAAATATCTGATCAATTTTTAACCCGCCCTTTGTTGCCCCTGCTGCCACCGCGTGGGAAAACCTTCCCCTGAGAAAAACCTTGTCTACCCCAGTGTCTGCCAGATATCTCCCCACATCTTCATGAATCTCCTCCGATTGATCCCCCAGCTCAAGCATGTCTCCCAGGATAACCATACTCTCATTAGTTCCTTTCAAATCCCTCAATGACCTGAGGGCTTCTCTTACTGACGCAGGATTAGCATTGTATGTGTCATCAATGAGATACACTCCACTTTTTAACCTGTGAAGGTCCATCCGCCCGTCAATTTGCCTGAAGCTTGTCAATCCTTCGCAAATCACGTCATGATCAATACCTAAAGCCAGGGAACATGCGGCCGCAGCAAGGGCATTATATATATTGTGTTCACCGAATGTTGACATGTCTATTTCTCTCTTGAATTTCCCCATGACAAGGGTAAAACTTACCCCATCTTCTCCCCTTTTTATTATATTCTCTGCGTGGACAAAGGCATCTTTTTTCATACCAAAGGTGATGGACTTTCCTTTCCGCTGTTTTGCCACCATCCTTACTGCTTCATCATCACAGTTTATGATTGCCACCGCGCCGACCTCCATATTGGAAAAAAGATCTCCCTTTTCCTCTCGAATTCCATCCAACGATTTAAGCCCTTCCAGATGAGCCGGTCCGATATTGGTTATGACCCCAACGTCGGGACTTGCAATTTCCGTCAGCCTGGCGATTTCTCCTCTTCTGTTTGTTCCCATTTCAAGAACTGCCACTTCATGGTCAGAATTCATTTCCAGAAGGGTTAACGGTAATCCTACAAGGTTATTAAAATTACCCGGGCTTTTTAAGATATTCATTGAAAGCCCCGCTATTGATGCTATCATTTCCTTTGTCGTTGTCTTTCCTGAACTTCCTGTTACGGCCACAACAGGTACCTTAAACCGATCCCTCTGGAAACGGGCAATATCCCCCAATGCCTTCAAGGTATCCTCCACACAAATGACGGGAACATCTCCGGAAACTTTTTCTACTGCTTTTTCCTTTCCCCTTTGAAGAAGCAAACCGGAGGCTCCGCTTCGCAGGGCTTCCTCAATAAAATCGTGACCATCATACCGATCTCCCACAACAGGAATGAAAAGAGTATCTCCTGTTATGTTTCTTGAATCTGTTGATACTCCATTGAATACCTGACAACCGCTACCCTGAATAAGGTTTCCCCCGGTTGCCTTCATGATTTCCTCTGCTGCGAGTGTAGGGAGTCGGGAATTTTTCAACGCATCCTCCTGAACCGATGTTTCGCGAGGGCCTTCCGGGCAACCGACACATCATCAAAAGGTATTTTCCTCTCACCTGTAATCTGGTAATCCTCATGGCCCTTACCGGCAATAAGTATAATATCTAAAGGATCAGCAAGGGATACAGCCAGATTAATAGCCTTTTCACGATCAGGTATAATAATATATCCCCTCTTACTGAAACCTTTCGAAAGATCTTCGGAATTATATTTTCTTATCGAACTTTCCTTTATTCCCCGTTCTATCTCGCTTATGATCTCAAGGGGATCTTCTGTTCTTGGATTATCAGATGTCACTATAGTCAGATCGCTCAACTCTGAAGCCGCTTTTCCCATAAGGGGTCTTTTTCCGCGATCTCTGTCTCCACCACAGCCGAATACGGTGATTACCTTACTCGTTTTAAAATAAGACAAATTCTCAAGAACGCTTTTCAGTGCATCATCCGTATGGGCATAATCCACAAAAACGGCAGGCTCATTCTCCTTGCTCACCTTTTCAAAACGACCGGGAACTCTTCGTAATGTTTCTATACCTTTCTTAATATTTTTTTCTGAAACATTAAGCATTGTAGCTGCTGATGCTGATGCAAGAATATTATACAGATTAAATTTCCCTGTCATGGGAGATGATATGGAAAAACTTCCCATTGAGGTTTTTATGTTTGCATTTATTCCATTCAGGGAAATATCATATTCATCTGCATATATATCGCACTGATTTTCGATGCCAAACGTAATCCCCCTTGTTCCCATCTCATGAATCATCCTTCTCCCCCAGGGATCATCCACATTTATGATCATTTTTTTTCCTTCTTTCAATAACTCCTGAAAGAATCTTTTTTTCGCCAGGTAGTAATTTTCTATCGTGTGGTGATAATCAAGATGGTCCTGGGAAAGATTCGTAAAAATTCCGATGTCATGCTCACAATCATCGACCCTTTTGAAATCAAGAGCGTGTGAGGATACTTCTGCAATAACATGGGTAACCCCGGCATCTACCATATCTCTGAAAATTCTCTGCAGATTAACAGACTCCGGCGTCGTAATGTCAGATTGAAATACCTTCCCATTGAATCGATAATTAATAGTCCCTGTTACTCCAACACGAAAACCAGCGGCCTTGAGAATCGATTCTAAAAAATATGTAACCGTCGTTTTTCCGTTTGTTCCAGTAACGCCAATCAAACACAATTCGGCTGTGGGATTGTTATAAAACTTTTTCCCCAGTTTACCCAGTGTCCGCCGGCTGTCTCCCACCCTGATGAATGTAATCCCCGGTTCTTGCGGAACATTTCTTTCATAAACTATATGCCTGGCCCCTCTCTTTATAGCCTCTGATACATAGTCATGTCCGTCAAACTTCAGGCCGACAATAGCAACGAAAAGAGAATCCTTTCCACACTCTCTTGAATCATAGCAGACATCCAGAACTTCTCCCCCCGTATCTCCGGAAACCTCAAGAACGTCTATCCCTTCTATCAAGCTAAACAGTTTCATATTAATCTTTCTAAAGCGGCAAATCCGCAAATCCGAAATTCGAATATCAAATTTTCGAAACAGTTTTGAACATTCGAATTTAATCCCCGGGACTTAACAAAACGCTGCAATGAAGCTGATCTGAAATCGGCGACCCTGGGGCCGGTTTCTGGCTCACAACCCAACCACTCCCTGTAAGTCTGAGATTCATATCCATTTCCCCGGCAATTCTCAGAACGTCTCGCATTGCCATACCCGTGAAATCGGGCATGGTTGATTCATCCATCTCGGTATGGCCGATAATCACTTCCGGAGCGGAAACATTCTTCATTTCTATATTTATTTTCTCCGCGACGAACTCCCTTTCCCCTATACTCCTGCTGAAGCGCCTTAATATCTGTTCCGAAATGTTTCTAAAGACGGGAGCAGCCGTCTGTCCGCCCCATCTTTTCGTCTTCGGTTCATCAAGAACAACAAGAATGATTATCTGAGGATTTTCGGCTGGAAAAAATCCTATAAACGAAGCCCGTACTTTATCTGATGAATATCGCCCGGCATTGAAATCAAACTTCTGTGATGTTCCTGTTTTACCAGCCACGGAGACATTAACTATGCGGGCCTTTTTCCCGGTACCATCTTCATCACCAACGACATCTGTCAAAAAGGATGTGACCCTTTGTGCGGTAAGGGGTGAAATGACTTTTTCCACAACGGTCGGTGTAAATTCCTCGATAACCCGTCCATTCTTATCCACCAATCCACGAACGACATAAGGCTTCATTAAAACACCCTGATTTGCGATAGCTGACATGGCAGTAATCATCTGTATTGCAGTCACCGAAATACCCTGACCGAAGGACATCGTTGCAAAATCAACATCAGTCCAGTATTGAAACTTTCTCAAAATTCCGGAGGCTTCGCCTGGCAGATTAATACCTGTCCTGGAACCAAATCCAAATTTTCTCACGTATTGATAAACCTTTTCTTTTCCAAGTCTTTCTGCCACTTTGACAGCACCTATATTACTTGAATATTTAAGGATCTCCCGAACAGTGAGGCGCTCATATTTTTCTCCCTGTGCGTCGTGTATAATCTTGTTTCCCACAAGATATGCCCCGTTTTCGCAGTTAATTTCATCTCCATCTTCTACAACTCCCTCTTCTAAAGCGGCAGCCGCGACAAATGGTTTGAAGATTGAACCGGGATCAAAACAATCGGTAACAGCTTTGTTTTTCCTCATTTCATCTGAATACCGAGTAAAAACTGTGGGATTGAAGCCCGGTTCATTTGCCATAGCCAGTATTTCTCCAGTCCCAGGGTTCATGACAATGGCAATTCCACCTTTTGCACCGGCGCTTTCTGTTGCTTCTCTTAACTGTAATTCAACAATATGCTGTATCCTGCTGTCGATCGTCAAAATCAGGTTGCAACCTCCGCCCTCTTCTTTATCAGCGGAGCTGCTCCCCATATAGAGTCTATGTCCCCTTGCATCCTTTCCCCACGAAACCTTCCTTATTGCTCCTTTCAGATATCTGTTATATTTGAGCTCCAGTCCTCCCAATCCATCTGAATCCATTCCCACAAACCCAAGGAGATGACCGGCTGATCCCTTATTTGTATAAAAGCGTTTCGGTTCCTTTATGAGATAGACGCCGTCCATATTCAGCAATTTTATGCGACGTGACTGTTCCGGAGAAATCTTTCTGGCTATCCAGCAGAACCTTTTATATTTTAATATCTTCTTATTTATCTCTTTTTTATTTATACCGAGAATGGATGAAAGTTTTGCGGAAACCTTTTTACGTTTTTTTATCCGTGATGGGCTGGCATAAACAGAATCAACCATTAGACTAGCCGCAAGAACCTCCCCATTTCTGTCAAATATATGACCTCTCTCACTTTGAAACTCCAGGATTCTCGTGTGTTGTTTCTCAGCTTTCGCTTTCAGCGCCTCTCCGGAAAGAATCTGAAGCTGGAATGCCCTTGACACGAGGGCTATAAACAGCACCGCAAAAAAAATCAATACCGTTACAACTCTGAATTTTAGCCATTTCTTTGCTTGATTGGTCATTTCAAAATAACAACCTGATCTCTTTCCGGGTAATGCATCTGCAACTTATCCCTTGCAAACGACTCAATACGGGCCGGTGATTTCAACATCCCGATTTCCATTTTCAATTCATTATTTTCTTTCAGCAGACGATCCCTTAATTTTATTTCTCTGGCTATGTCATAATTAAGCCCCGTAATATGTATGTGGCACCAAACATAAATGAGAGCGATCACCATGAACACCAATGCGGCATATATAAATGAAGAATATTTTACCCCGCTGGTTTCATGATCAGTAATTTTGATAGCGTTTGATCTTGCCATTTTAGATCCTCTCGGCAGTCCTGAGCCTGGCACTTCGTGCCCTCGGATTGGAATTTATTTCAGACTCACCGGGAATAACCGGCTTTTTCGTCAACACTTTCAGTTTGCTCTCTCTATTACAGACACAAATTGGAAAATCAGGCGGGCAAACACACCCTTTTTCCCAGGAACGAAATAAATTTTTCACAATTCTATCTTCAAGTGAGTGAAATGAAATCACTGAAAATCTGCCTTTTTTTTTGAGTACATCCATACCGTCGTTTATCGATTTATGGAGATTTGCAAGCTCATCATTCACCGCTATCCGGATAGCTTGAAAGGTTTTTGTCGCAGGATGTATTTTCCTTTTTTTCAAGTACCGCGGTATGGCAGCGGTAACAATTTCAGCAAGTTCTCCTGTTGTTTCTATCGGAGCCTCCTTCCTTCTTGCCGATATTGCCCTTACAACCCTTCGAGCGGCTATTTCTTCACCATAATCTCTTATGATTTTCTCTAACTCCTTTTCCGAAAGATTGTTCACAAGATCATAAGCGTTCAAACCACCGTTTTGATTCATGCGCATATCAAGGGGTGCATCCGCCAATATGCTAAACCCCCGGTCTGCCGTTTTAAGCTGGTAAGAGGAAACCCCCAAATCTAAAAGGATCCCATCAACTTTTTTGATGTCAAGATTTGATAGTATGGTACTCAAATCCGCGAAATTGCCTTTAACCAGAAGGGCTCTGTCGCCAAACAGTTTTAATTTTCGCCGGGATTCAAGAAGGGCATCATCATCAAAATCGATACCGACAAGAACCCCGTCAGGAGCAGTTCTTTTCAATATCTCACAGGCATGTCCTCCGCCTCCTACAGTTCCATCCAAAAAAATACAGCCTGGCCTGCAATTAAGCGAATCGACTGCCTCTTTAAGCATGACCGGTTCGTGAAAGGCAGGTTTCATCATATTCCTAAATCAGCCATATAATCGCTAAAGATTTCTATATCCTGACTTGATTTACCGAGTTCATGCTCAAAAAGTTCCCTGTTCCAGATTTCTATACTCCGACCCATCCCCGCTATGACGATCTCTTTTTCAAGTTTTGCATATTCTCTCAGTGCGGGCGGTATAAGGATTCTCCTCTGTGGGTCGAACGTGCAGTCCACAGCGCCTGACATGAAAAGACGCTGAAAGGCCCTGACTTCTCTCCGGATAATAGACTGCTGAAAGATCTTCTCCTCTATTGCCGTCCACTCTTCATAGGGAAAAACAAGAAGATAGCCGTCCCAGTTTGTTATGACCATTCTGTTGTCATATTTCTCGGCGAATATTTCACGCAGTCTGGCAGGAAAAATAATCCTGCTTTTCTCATCGATGGTATGGTAATATCTTCCCCTGAATACAGACAATGGAATAACCTCCACAATCACCCACTTTTCTCCACTTAATGGTGACTATAAAGGTGTCCTTTTTCTTTGTCAAGGAAAAATTACTATCTTTTTCTTTTAATTTGATACTTTATGACTGCTTTATTGTGACTGGCGAGG
The DNA here is from genome assembly GCA_964552105.1 of uncultured Syntrophaceae bacterium. GTDB lineage: Bacteria > Desulfobacterota > Syntrophia > Syntrophales > UBA6807 > CAZGAK01. The sequence continues at coordinate 7,113 of CAZKGS010000001.1, read as the reverse complement.
TTGTCTGAAAAGTGGTGGGATCCATCATTTTTCGATACGAAAAAGAGATAGTTTACGGGGGCGGGATAAAGAGCGGCAATAATCGAATCTATTCCGGGGTTACAGATTGGTCCGGGGGGCAATCCTTTTATACGATATGTATTGTAACGGGTTACCTTCATTAAATGTTTCCTTGTAAGATTTCCATCAAAGTTTTCAATACCATAAATGACGGTTGGGTCACTCTGCAACTTCATTCCCTTTTTCAATCTATTATAAAATACTGCGGCGATTGAAGGTTTTTCTTCTTTAACACCTCCTTCTTTTTCAATAATGGATGCAAGTGTCAAAATTTTCTCCAGCGTAAAACCAAGCTTCGTTGCCCTCTGCATCATTTCAGGCGTCACCTTCTGCCGGAACCTCCTTACCATAAATCTTATAATCTCTTTCTCCCCCATGGATCGTGTAAACTTATACGTATCAGGAAAAAGATATCCTTCAACACTGCTGCCGGGTATATTAAGTGAAGAAAGAAACTCCTTATTGATGGCAAGTTTCATGAATTTTTCTTCATTCACGAGCTTCCAGTCAGACAAACTGGAGACAACCTGACGCACAGTGAACCCCTCCGGGACAGGTATGCTGTATCCCTTGATATCTCCTTTTAACAGTTTATCGAGTATTTCTCCGGGTGTCATAGAGCTGTCGAGTTCATATTCACCAGCCTTTATGTGTTTCGGTGCACCCTTTAGAACTGCCAGAAGATAAAACAATCTCTTATGTTTTATCAGATCTGATCCCTCCAGAACGTCAGCTACTGCAGAAAAACTGGAACCTCTGGCAATTTCAATATTAACTTTCCTCTTTTCAGTACCCGTATCCACAGAGCTGTTTAAATAATATAAATAAAACAGCAACGTCGTGGAAAATATTACACATATGGTAATAACAACAGGTATTGCAAACTTTTTCATTCTTGTAATATCCATAACTGAAGGTTTCGCAAAAAGTCGAATTTCCATTTCCCTAACGGGAGGGGATTAAGGGGAGGAGGATATAACTATTATTTCTTCATTCTGTCGAGATAATCCAGATATCCCTGAAGTATAATGGTGGCAGCAAGTTTATCTACCACTCCCTTCCTTTTCTTGCGGCTCATATTTGCTTCGATGAGGATTCTTTCCGCTTCTTTCGTTGACAGACTTTCATCCCACTTAATAACAGGTATTGAAAACATCTCCTCAAGAATGCCGGCAAATCTGTTGACTTTTTCGCACTGGATTCCTTCTGTTCCATCCAGTCTTACCGGAAATCCTATTACGATCTTTTCAACATTATATTTTTCTACGAAACTGGATATTTCTTCCATATCCTTTTTCCTATTCTTTCTCGTAATGGTAGTAAGACCCTGAGCCGTAAACCCCAGTTCATCACAAACCGAAAGCCCTATTCTCTTACTTCCATAATCGATACCAAGTATCCTCATGACAGCACCCCTATTAAGACAAAGAGGACTAACACATCATGATTAGTATAATCAATATAATTTTAGGGTGTAGTGTGTGGTAGCAGATTGGATTGAGGAACGATACCCAACAAAAAATACGTTTTTTTGTTATTGTGCTAGTTTAAAGATTTTGTTATCTCTCCAAATATATAATATAGGTTGGCGAAGCCCAGCAAAAAACCAGTAAATTTTATATTAAGGAATCGTATTGCTGTGAAGCACATCATTCTTGGCACCGCCGGTCATGTCGACCATGGGAAAACCGCTCTTATCAAAGCCCTGACCGGTACCGACACAGACAGGCTGAAGGAAGAAAAAGAAAGGGGAATCACCATTGAGCTCGGTTTTGCCCAATTTACACTTAAAAACGGCGAGAAAATCGGGATTGTGGATGTTCCGGGTCATGAAAGGTTTGTAAAAAATATGGTCGCCGGCGCCGGCGGGATTGATGTTGTAGCCATGGTAATAGCGGCCGACGAAGGCGTCATGCCGCAAACCAGGGAGCATCTTGATATATGCCAGCTCCTCGGCATTAAAAAAGGGATTGTAGCCCTCACAAAAATCGATCTTGTGGATGAAGAATGGTGTGACCTTGTCAGGGAAGATATCCGGAATTTTTTGAAAGGAACATTCCTTGAGGAATCTCCCATTATCCCGCTTTCGGCCGTTACCGGTGCAGGTTTCCCGGAATTTATTTCAGCCCTGGAAGAAATCGTCTCTGTAACTGATAAACGCGCTGATTCAGACTTTTTCAGACTCCCCGCCGATAGAGTATTCACCATGAAGGGATTTGGAACAGTAATAACGGGAACCTTGATGTCGGGGAAAGCAAAGGTAGGCGACACAATACAAATAATGCCCGGTCAGATAAAAGCGAAGATAAGGGGAATTCAAATACACAATGAAATGGCAGAGGTAGCCATGGCCGGGCAAAGAACCGCCATAAATTTGCAAGGTATCGACAAGGATACCATACAAAGAGGGAATATCCTCACACCTCCCGACACCTTCGAACCTACTGTTCGAATGGATATATCTTTAAAATATCTTCCCGGCACCGGCAAAAAACTAAAAAACAGAACTCCCGTCCGTTTCCACACAGGAACCAGCGAAATAATTTCAAGAATCATACTGCTCGATAAAAACGAGATTGAACCGGGTGAAGAAGTTTATGCCCAGGTCATTCTGGAATCGCCGACAATTGCAACAGCGGGAGATCGATTCGTCATTCGAAGCTACTCTCCCGTCAGCACAATCGGAGGTGGTGAAATTCTCGATCCCATAGCAGAAAAATACAAAAGGCACTTTGAACAAAGATTAACAGAGTTACAGACACTAAAGAGCGGAGATAGCCTGGAGAAAACAAGAATCATCATAGAGCGTGTGCGTCTCAGAGGCATATCTGCCCGGCAGCTTTCGGTCAGAACCGGAATCCCTTTAAATAAACAAAATAAAATCATGGAAGGGATGTTTTCAAGGAAAGAAGCCCTTCTTTTAGACAGGGATGACTTCAGGGTTGTATCTTTTTCAATCTACAAGACCCTGCAGAGTAAAATATTACAGGAAATAAAAGCCTATCACAAAAGATTTCCATTGCGGGAAGGACATCCCAAAGAGGAACTCAGGACCAGGGCCGGAAAATTTATAGATTCCAAACTCTTTAATAAAGCCATAAGAGACCTGGAACATGAAGGACATATCGTTGTTGAACAGGAAAATATTCGCCGGGCGGACCACAGTGTTAATCTGAAAGGGAAACTGGAAGATCTGCGGGAAAATATCGCAGGTATATATCTTGAATCGAAGCTGACACCTCCCTCAACCAAAGAAATAATGGAAAGGTTTTCTGACAGAAAAACGGAAACCGTCAATGTTCTGAATGTAATGTTCAATGAGGGAATCCTTATAAAGATTAATGAAGACATGTATTATCATAAACAATTTATAGATACGCTACGAAAGGATTATAAAGAATTTCTTTTGAAGAACAAAGAGTCAACCCCCGCAACCTTCAGGGATATGACCGGTCTCTCCAGAAAATACATAATTCCACTTATGGAATATTTTGACAAAACTAAATTAACCATTCGTGTTGGTGACCATCGGGTCCTCAGGGGAAAAAAAGGAAATGGAAACTGAAAATACAGGAACACCCGTAGAGGAATGTGATATTCAATTTTATGATGGGAAGCAGTCTTCCCGGATTACAGATCATATAATAAGAGAAGTCCCGGTAGAAATCTATTTTAATGGCCAAAATGTAGTAACTATTGCCTGCGCCGGAATTCACCTCAAGGAATTAGCAACAGGCTTTCTCAAATCGGAAGGGGTCATTGAAACATTAAAGGACATAGAAAAGATCTATTTGTCCGATGAAGATTACAAAGTACATGTTTTCTCGAAAAACCGGGACATCCTGTCTCAAGGAAAATATATCCTGTCCAGCGGTGCGAGAGAAAGCAGACCGAAAGCAACCAGAAAAATGATAACATCAGATATTAATATTTCGGCTGTGAGGGCTTTGAACCTTATGGCCGGCCATCTTGATTCAACAAAGATCCACAGGGTAACGCACGGAACTCATTGCTCATCACTCACCGACGCGACGGGCCGAATAATAGTTTCCCGGGAAGACATCGGAAGGCACAACACTATCGATATGCTGGGAGGATATTCTCTTTTTCATAAAATTGATTGTTCCGACAAGATTATCGCGACAACCGGAAGGGTTTCTTCGGAAATTGTATACAAGGTCTGGAAATTAGGAATACCCATTATTCTTTCTCACGCGGTGCCCACCTCAAGAGCCATAACATTATCAGATGAGGCGGGAATAACCGTCATAGGATATATGAGGAATGGGAAGATGAGTATTTACTCCAATAAGGAAAGGGTGCTGTTTTGATTACTAAAAATATTTATGTCAAAGATATAGAAGCCGGCAACAAGGTCAATGATACTTTCCTTGTTACCGAAAAAAATATGGCCGTTTCTCAAAAAGGCTCTCCCTATTTGAATCTTCGTCTTAGAGATAAAACGGGCGAAGTAGAAGGAAGGGTATGGGAGAACGCTGCCGTACTAAACAGGCTCTTTCAAAAGGGAGATGTAATTGAGATACGGTCCCGGGCAACAAACTACAGGAATGTCACTCAACTTTCTATCGCCCAGATTGCAAAAGTGGAAGACGCCCATATTAACCTCGCTGACTATTCCCCTGCATCCAAATCGAACATTGATAAGATGTTTGAAGACTTGATGAAATTTGTCGAAGAGATCAAGACTCCTCCCTTAAAGGAATTAATGAATGCCATTTTCAATGATACGGAATTTTCACATGCGTTCAAAAGAACCCCGGCAGCCAAGGGGCTTCATCATTGTTATATCGGGGGGCTTCTGGAACATACCCTTTCGGTTACGAGACTTCTTGATCTTGCCGCAGATCATTACAAGCAAATAAACAAAGACCTTCTTATAACCGGTGGCATACTACATGACATAGGAAAAATACATGAACTCTCCTTTATGAAAATAACAGATTACACCGACAGGGGCAGGCTGATCGGACATATCGTCATCGGTGTGGAACTGGTTGACGAAAAGATTTCCTCCATAGAAGATTTTCCGGAACAACTGGCATTGGAACTCAAGCATATATTGTTGAGTCACCACGGAGCTCTGGAATACGGTTCCCCCAAACGCCCCAAGACACTGGAAGCTGTGATTGTTAATATGATTGACGATCTCGATGCCAAGGTAAACGCATTTCAGGAATTCATAAATGGTTCAAGTGATGACGAATCACACTGGACCCCTTATCACAGGTTATTCGACAGATTTATTTATAAGGGGAAATAGAATTATGTGCAATATCGAGGATGTAGGGCCCGTTCGCCGAACGGGCTAACATCACAGCGAGTCCCTCGACTTGGCCTGTCCTGAGTGTAATCGAAGGACTCAGGATGTACCCTTCGAACGGCTTCACTGTGAGTTTGTCGAACGGCTTCAATTTTTATGTCAGAAAAGTAGAAATATCTAAATACTTTACTTTTCTTTTTACAGGAAAACCTTCTCTCCTGAGGGTTTTTTTTATCTTTTTCACACTTGTTTTCTCATCGTCAAAAAGCAACTCCGCGGTATGGGCGTTATAGTTAGTTCTCACTTTTATCACACCATCGATGCTCTCCAGGATAAAAACTGCCTTGTTTGCCGTATCGAGCGAGACAATTGCCGGAACTGTCAGCCTGACGGCCCTGTACCCGGCAAAAGCACTTTGATAGGACACAACAACAAGAAAGAGGCTCAGCAAAAAGATAACTGTAAACAATTTTATATTTTTCATAACGTCTCCTTTTTACTTTTTCTATTTTGCCTTACTTAAGATTGATGCATTCGCAAAAAGTCAGCTTTCCCCTCCCCTGACGGGAGGGGATAAAGGGGAGGGGCATGAAATGGAACTGTATTCACCCTCACCCAACCCTCTTCCATCGAGAGAGAGGGAACAATTTTGACTTTTTACGAATGCATCAAATTTGTGCTGATTCAGAATCGTTTCCAATGTGTGTCGGAACAATATTCCCATTTCAAAGATTTCATCCTTACAGATCGATTTCTCTCGGAAATACTTTTATATCTTTTTGGATAGTTAGAAAAATCGCTATCATATAATCGGGGTAATAATATATGAGAAGTTTCATACTTATGTTGTGAAAAACTTCTCACAGATTGAGACCTTTGCAAAATGTTCAGTACGTTCTTTCACCAAAGATAGACGTGCCTATTCTTACGATAGTTGCCCCCTCTTCCACCGCTACCTGGTAATCACCCGACATTCCCATAGAAAGTTCAACCATCTTAACACTTTCAATATTTTCCTCAACAATCCTGTCTCTTAACTCCCTGAGAGCTACAAAGTAGGGTCTTGCATCTTCAGGATCATCAAACCATGGCGGCATGGTCATCAGACCCTGTATCGACAGATTTTCGAGACTTGCAATCTCTTTAACAAGATCAACAGCTTTATTCTTCGGAACACCACTCTTGGTTTCCTCGCCACTTACATTAATCTCAATCAATATCTTTGATTTCATGCCCGCATTGCGTGATCTTTTATCCAGCTCCTGTGCCAATCCCATCCTGTCAACAGAATGAATCATATCAAACAATCTGACGGCATATTTGGCCTTGTTGGACTGGAGATGCCCGATCATATGCCATTCGCCAGTTTTCCCCATCTTTTCAATCTTTCTTTTTCCCTCCTGGACATAATTCTCACCGATAATATCAACGCCGCAACCAATGGCTTCCATAATCCTGTCATCATCTACCGTCTTGGTTACAGCCATCAGTCTTATATCGGAGGGATTTCGACCAGACCTCAAGGCTGCCTCTGCAATATTTTCTCTTATTTTTTCTATGTTTTCTCTTATTGTTGACATTAATTTTCCTCCCAGGGCGGCAAAGCCGCAACCAAAATGCTTTGTAAAAACCTATCACGAAAACACGAAAGAACGAAAAATATAAAAGGTCTCAATCTAAAAGACCAGCGCGCCAACTTTCTTTAATGCAGTCACAACTTCCGTAAGCGGAAGGCCGACCACATTCGTGTATGAACCCCGGATTTCCCTGAT